>JAJAZG010000023.1 GCA_026785865.1 Pseudanabaena sp. CAN_BIN31 | reverse complement strand
CCAAAAAGTTGTAGCGCACGCGCAGCGTGCGCTACAACTTTTTGGTTTTTGAGTTTTATAGGGAATTATGCTTCCTGCGTTCAAAGTATAAAGAAGAAGAGTGATACGCATTGCGTATCACTCTTCTTCTTTATTGAGTAATAAATTGGTGGATTAAATTCATCAAAACAGTTTGAGAAGATGCTCCTAAACTAGTTACTTTTTGTTGAAATCGCTCAAATTCATGTTCTGGCAAAGTGAGACTAATTGTATGGTGTTCTTTCATCCAAGCAGTTGCAGCTTGACTATAAGAGTTCATTTCTTCCTGAAGATTGTTAATTGATTGCCACTCGCCACGTTCATAACTAGCCAAAAGATCTTCTTCTTCAACAGTTAAATTATTAATCATTGCTATCTCCTGAATAAGTTTTATTCGCCTTACGACTAGGAAATGCTGTTTTTAGAAAACATTGTTTTCCATCTCTGACAAAAGGAACTAGCCATACATAACCCTTTATTCTGACAACAAAAAAGTATTGATTGGGATATTGCTCTTGATTAGGATGATCAAGAATATCAAGAAAATTTTCACTCTCAATAGCTACAACAATTTCTTCAAAAGAAACTCCTCGCTCTACCTTGAGTAAATCATTTTTTTCTTGGCTCCATATGTAGTCAACAGAAATAGGCAACTGTTTTATACCTCATTCTATTCTAACTTAGTTTAAGATTCAGCCATTTACAAGCAGATCTAAAATCTTGTTAAATTTTAGCCATCACTTGCTCAATTACAGTATTTCTTGCCCATTTATCTGCTTCGAGAATATCTTCAAGCTCTGGCTTAGAAACACAATTATGCCGATCGCATACATATTTAATCAAATCTGCAATCTGGACATAGCGAATTCTTTCTTGCAAAAATAGTTCTACCACTTGCTCATTAGCAGCATTCAACACCGCAGGCATAGTTCCACCAGCACGACCTGCGGCATAGGCTAGCTCCATGCAAGGATATTTTTGATGATCGGGGGCGCGGAAGGTGAGCGTGCCACATTTGACGAGATCGAGGCGTTCCCATTGTGTTGGCACGCGATCGGGATAGGACAGGGAATAGAGCAAGGGCAAACGCATATCAGGAATACCAAGCTGGGCTAATACTGAAGTGTCTTCCAATTCGATCAGCGAATGAATAATACTTTGGGGATGAATCACGATCTCGATTTGGTCATAATTCACACCAAAGAGATAATGGGCTTCGATTACTTCTAAACCTTTATTCATTAAAGTTGCCGAGTCAATCGTAATTTTTTTACCCATTGCCCAGTTAGGATGTTTCAGGGCATCGGCGACGGTGACTGATGCAAGATCCTCTGTGGGGCGATCGCGAAATGCACCACCCGAAGCCGTAAGAATAATTCGCCGCAGTCCGCCCTCTGGTACTCCTTGCAAACACTGAAAAATTGCCGAATGTTCAGAATCCGCAGGCAATAATTTCACGCCATGTTTTTTCATCAATGGCACGACCACCTCACCACCTGCGATCAAAGTCTCTTTATTCGCCAGTGCAATATTTTTACCCGCTTTAATGGCAGCGATCGTTGGCAATAGTCCCGCGCAACCGACAATCCCCGTTACCACCACCTCAGAATCCCCATAGGCGGCAACAGTTTCCACGCCCTCGGCTCCTGCTAACAAGATCGGCTTTACAGTGAGATCGGCGATCGCCTCTTTTAGCTCTGCGAGTTTAGTTTGACTAGCGATCGCCACAATTTCGGGCTGAAACTGACGAATTTGTTGGGCAAGCAGATCGATATTGTTCCCTGCGGTCATTCCCACCACCTGAAATTTTTCAGGGTATTCCGCCACGATATCTAGTGTTTGTGTACCAATCGAGCCAGTGGAGCCAAGCAGGGTAATGCGTTTCATAGGAATAATTTTGTTAATACTTATTATTTAATTATTTAAAGTTTTGCATAGTTTTTTGAGCGATCGCTTTAGATTTATAAAATCAAGATAAAAACTTGATTCCAGTCCCAAATATTAATTTGTTTTAAGTTATCTCACAATCTGATCATGGAATGTAAACTACTACGATAAACTTGGGTTTAAACATACCGTGCCTATTTTCTTTTTTAAATAGGCGCATATATTGATTGGAGCAATAGCAATATGTCGCATGCAGTCAAAATTTATGACACCTGTATCGGCTGCACCCAATGCGTGCGAGCCTGTCCTTGTGATGTTTTGGAAATGGTTCCTTGGGACGGATGCAAAGCGGCTCAAATCGCTTCTTCTCCCCGTATTGAGGATTGCATTGGTTGCAAACGTTGCGAAACAGCTTGCCCCACTGACTTCCTAAGTATCCGTGTCTATCTTGGTGCTGAAACCAGCCGCAGTATGGGTCTTACCTACTAATTTTGTAATAATCTTAGTTGGCAAGATTCTTGATTATTTTTCGTTAAGTGCAATTATTCTTTATCCTGCATTTAGATTTAGGCGTGTCAATCGACACGCCTAAATCGTTTTTAAAAACAAAAGGCACGCATAGCGTGCCTTTTGTTTTTATCTGGTAGCAAAGCGCTGTATGAATAATTTTTCTATGCTTGATATTTTTGATCGTCTACCTGACGGCTTACTAGATCTTGAATCTGATCAACTTTGGCAAACACTAAAGCGCCCCACCCTGATCCACCTAGAAGGCGATCGCCAGCCAGCCTTATTTGTTTCGATTTTGTTACATGGTAATGAGACAACTAGTTGGTTAGCGATGCGCGAATTACTTCGTAAATATCAAAGCCAAAAGTTGCCGCGATCGCTTTCTTTGTTTATCGGCAATATTAGCGCCGCTAGATATCGACAAAGACATTTAGCCGATCAACCTGACTACAATCGCATTTGGCGAATGGATGATGAGTCTGAGCCATTGCCAGAGCAAATCATGGCGCAGAAAATAATTATGGAAATGCGATCGCGTGGTGTATTTGCCAGTATCGATATTCATAATAATACTGGCAGAAATCCTCATTATGGCTGCATTACCCGCTTAGATAAGCATTCTCGACATTTAGCGCGACTATTCGATAAAACTGTGGTGTACTACACCAGCCCAAAAACGGTGCAATCTTATGCATTTAGTAGTTTTTGCCCTGCGATCGTTTTGGAATGTGGACAGCCTGATATGGCAGATGGCACGGCTCATGCGTTGGAATATGTGGAAACTTGTTTAAATCTCGATTGTTTTGATAATTTGCCCGATGACGCGATCGCTGATATTGATTTGTTTCATACAGTGGCGATCGTGAAAATTCCTAAAGAGATTAATTTCAGCTTTACTGGCGATCCTGACGATGACATCACATTTCCTGCCGAGATGGATCGCTTAAATTTTTGTGAATTACCGATTGGGGCAAACTTTGGCAAAGCTAAAACTGAGAAAGCCTATTTGTCAGCTTTGAGCGAAGAGGGGAAAGAAAAAGGCGATCGCTATTTCCAAATTCAAGATGGGGAAATAATTCTAAAATCACCTGTGATGCCATCAATGCTCACCCTTGACACCGACATTATTCGCCAAGATTGTCTCTGCTACCTCATGGAAAGATTGACGATTGAGCAAAAAAGTTAAAGTATAAGTAACTTGCCACTATGGAGGTGACAATATGACAGTTGTAGCACCAGTTAAAGCGATCTCTCCTGCGGAGTATCTGCTGTTAGAGGTCAAATCCACAAACCGCCATGAATATCGTCAAGGAGAGATTATTGAAATGACAGGTGGCACTCCTACCCACAATGAATTGATTCGAGCAATGACAGTATTGCTTAGCCTAGGATTACGAGGTAAACCTTTTCAGGTCTTTGTGACCGACCAAAGACTGTTTATTCCCGATCTCCAAGTCTATACTTACCCCGATGTGATGGTTGTGCCGCGCCCGATCGCCTTGCAAGAGGGGCGTAAAGATACGGTGATAGAGGCAATTTTGATCATCGAAGTGCTATCAAAGTCCACCAAAAACTACGATCGCGGCGAAAAGTTTGCTGATTATCGCAGTATTCCTACTTTTCAAGAATATTTACTGATTGATCAAACAAAGCCCCATGTTGAGCATTATCTCAAACAGGGGGCTAATCAATGGTTGTTGAGAGAGTATTCGCAGCTAGAAGATCGACTTGAACTAACATCAATGGGGCTTGAGCTTAGTTTGGCAGAAATTTACGAAAATGTAGAGTTCTGATCTAAAAATAGTTAGATTAATTTCTGTATTTGAGTTAACGTCCAAATGGGAATTTAAACGGTAAAGGCTTGATTAGGGCTAATTCATCAATCGTTTGCTGATGTAAATGACCATTAGTTGCCAGTAACCTTCCCGATGTAGGAATATGTTCGCTGCCATCGTAAGCCGTGACAATACCACCCGCTTCACGCACAATTACCACACCCGCCGCCAAGTCCCATAGCGACAAACCACGCTCCCAATAGCCATCTAAGCGCCCACAAGCGACATAAGCCAAGTCCATCGCCGCCGAACCGCCGCGCCGCACGCCTTGAGTGATATGCGTGAAGTGGCAAAACTCAGCATAGTTATTATCTTCAACTTGAGTGCGATCGTATGCAAAGCCCGTCACTAATAAGCTACGACTAAGTTCTGAAACTTGAGAAACATGGATCGGCAGACGATTTCGAGTTGCACCCAAGCCTGTCGCCGCTCGAAATATTTCATCGCGAAATGGATCGTAAATTGCGCCAACTGAAGGAATTCCATCAATTAATAAGGCGATCGATACCGATGAAAATGGATATTGATGAGCATAATTAGTTGTGCCATCCAGAGGATCGATCGCCCATAAATAGCGACTCTCGGTATTCCCCAATACACCCGATTCTTCTGCCAAAATCCCATGATCGGGAAAATGTCTTTGCAAGATCGAGAGAACCATTGCTTCCGATTCTTTATCAGCGATCGTCACCAAATCTCCTGGGCGTTTTTCTTCAACTTCCGTGAGATTTCCCCAATAAGATTTTAGGACTGCACCACCCGCACAAGCTGCTTCAGTCGCAATATCTAAGAAGGTTTGGAGTTGCTCTTTACTAACAGAATCTAGGGAATTTGTCATGGTTTTAGAAATTTATAGCGATCGCCAAATTAAAGCATAACCAGCAAAAAATAAAAGTGACGTTAAGCGCCATCTTTACTTTTTACTGGTAAATCACCAGATTGGCGGTGTTAATAAGTGCGCGATCGCTGCGAAAATGAGCGTGCATTGCTTTTGTGAAGATTAATGAAGTCGTTTTGGAAAATCTCGTTTCTTTTAGTGGCGATCGCCACGATACTTCCTTTCCCTGCGATCGCAGCCTCAACAACCCCAAGCCCCCCTGTCGCTCCGTCTAACGCCAAAGAAGCCGAAGAGCTTTGCGGTAAGCCAACCCTTGACGATCTTGCTCAGCACAAAGTCAAACAAGGTGAAACGCTTGAGGCGATCGCTAAGCAATACGAACTCAAAACTGCAACCTTAATGGGACTCAACCCAGAAGTCCGTAACGGGGAAGTCAAAGTTGGTCAAACTTTAGCAATTCCGCCCCTAGATGGTTTGACCTATCGCTTCAAAAACGAAGAAAATTACACCACTGTAGCCAAAAAATACAATGTTCGCGCCGATGTCCTCTTCGAGCGCAATGGCTGCCAGCGCCGACCCAAAGTCGTATTTGTGCCAGGGGCAATCTGGAAACCTGATCCTGTGCCTTTCCAATTACCAGCGATCGCCTCTAGAGGCTCAGCCAATCCCGATATTATCTTTCAGACAGGTGGCTATCCCCTGCCCTACGCCGTCCCCGTCACCTCCAACTATGGTTGGCGTATCAACCCTGTCACCACTATTTGGTCATTTCATAGCGGCATCGACCTTGGCGCACCCTTCGGCACACCCGTACTCGCCGCCAAAGCAGGGCGAGTCGAATTTGCAGGCTGGGGCGGTGGCTATGGCAACCTTGTCGAACTCGATCACGGCTCTACTGGCACACGTTACGCCCACCTCGAAGCGATTTATGTCGCTCAAGGGCAAAGTGTGGCTCAAGGTCAACAAATTGGAATTGTCGGCTCCACAGGGCGATCGACAGGTCCCCACCTACATTTTGAGATCATGACTCCGAGTGGAGACGGTTGGATCGCATTCGATCCCGCCGCTTACCTCAATCGCATGGCTTCGATAGTGACTAATTGGTTTTTATAGATATCTTCAAATCCAAGAAATTGAAGATATATTTTAGCTTTGCGTAAGGTGAGCTAGTAAATGTAGGTTATAAAATTTCATAGACAAGAAACGGAAAGAAAAAATGCGTAGGCTCGGTTGTTTTGTCGGTTGGATTTTGCTGAATATGTCTAGTATGGCGATTAGTCCTACAGGTTGGGCGCTAGACAAGTCCGCCGATCGCCAAGGCATTGACGCACGCATCTTACAAAAACCACCCTATAACCTCACAGGCAAAGATGTATTTATTGGACAAATAGAGCTAAGTCGTCCGACTAGCTTCGCCGTAGATAAAATCTTTAATAAGCTCTTGCAACTCGATCGCGCGATCGTCAAACCCTACGCAGTCTTTTTTCGAGATGGTAAAGCAATTCCCAACCGCAATATTGACGATCACTCGGCTCAAGTTGCCTCAGTAATCATTAGCCGAGATAAAATTCGTCGTGGCATTGCGCCAGATGCCAAGCTACTCTCATCCGCCTATTCTCAGCGCCGCCAAGATGGGCAACCTGAAGCTTGCCTCGCCGCCCAATATATTGCCCGACAATATAATAGCACTGTCCGCGCCATTAATTTCAGTTTTGGCGAACTCCTGACCGAAGATCCCCGCCCCAATGCTCAACTTGATGGTAAGGCTCTGCTGACGCTCTGTGTGGATTGGATCGCCAGTACTTATAACACTGTGCCGATCGTCGCAGGAAATCAAGGCAAAGGCAGTATCCCCATTCCCACCGATCTGTATAACGGTTTTGTAGTCGCATTTACCCATGAAGTCGATGGCATTTATCGCCAACTCGATCGCGGCAACTTGATCGATGAGCCATATCTCGATCGCAACGGCAATGGCAAATACGATCAAGGTGAAGTTTTTAACGATCTAAATAAAGATGATAAATGGACGGCAGGGGTCGAAAGCCCCATCGATGGCAGGCGCTCAATGGGATTGCTTGCCCCTGGTCATAACCTTAAGCTCCCGACCATCCAAAGCAAATTTAAAAATGCTAATGGTTCCAGTTTTGCTGCGCCTCATGTTGTCGGGGCGATCGCCCTTTTACATGAATATGCCAATCGTCAGATCGAGTCTGGCAAATGGAGTATTGAGGCGCGTCGCCATGAACTGATAAAGGCAGTTCTGATTAATTCTGCTGACAAAATCCAAGATCGCGGCGATGGCAAGATGCTAGGCATGTCCAAGACCATTATCGATCTGCTTGGCAAAACATGGCTCGATACCGAAGCCTATGCCAGTCGCGAAATTCCCCTCAGTCGCAATCTTGGCGCGGGGCAACTTAACGCCTATCGCGCTTTTTTGCAATATCAAGCAGGACAGCAATCGTCAGGGAATATAGCGGCGATCGGCTGGGATACAAATATTGTCGAAGTTGATAAATTTCAAGAATATATTTTTGCCGAACCACTATTAGTCGATAGCTTTATTTCAGCAACCTTAAATTGGGATCGCCAAGTCAAACTTAATGACAAAAATGGCAATGGAGTATTTGATATTGGCGAAGGCTTTAGCGATGAAGGCTTTAATAAAATCGAATTACATTTAATGCGATCGCCAGACACCGACATTTCTCAAAGCGTATGGTCATCAGCCAGTCAAGTTGACAACTTGCAGCATATTTTCATAAAAATCCCCGTCACGAGTAAATACAAACTCAGGGTTGTATTCAAATCTCCCCAAACGAATACTTCAAGCCAACGTTATGGCTTAGCTTGGTGGGCAAAATCAGCATAAGCAAAAGCCTCGCAGTGCAAGGCTTTTGCTTTTTTGGCTCTGAGAGAGGGGGGGGGGGGGGGGGGGGGGGGGGGCGGGGGGTGATTTATAAAATTAGTTATTTTGGGGGGGGGGGGGGGGGGGGCGCGAGCCACACACCCAAAACACAAACACAAAAAAAAAT
>JAJAZG010000022.1 GCA_026785865.1 Pseudanabaena sp. CAN_BIN31 | reverse complement strand
GGTTTGAAGCGATCGCTTTCACTAGATTGCACACAAACCACACCCTCGACTAAGCCGCCTTCTAGCATGGCGATCGCTAAACTAGACACAATTCCTGTCCATTGCGCCCCCTCGATTGGTTCAGTTTTACGAGCGGCGATCATTTCTTGATGTACACCGAAATATAATTCTTGTTCGTTATCAAGATCGCGCGATCGACCGTGGGATTGAGTTTCGAGTTCATCAATATGCTGCGTGATAAATGCACAAGCATCTTTGACATAGTGAATGTAATGCGTATCACAGAGACCGCACTCACTACATAATTCTTTGGCAGGGCGGCGCTGTGTATCTGCAAGCCCTTTTGCCTTGCGATGGGATGGAACAACCGACATTTTGCTATTTCTTACTATATAGATCTAGCTAAATCATACTCTCTAAACTTCGTAAACACTCGCTTACTCTGGACTTAGACAGCTTGTAGAAACAACTCAAACAGGCAGAGGGCTTAAGTCCATTGTTAAGACTATTAAAAATTGCCATTGTGAGCAACTTATTTTTACAAGTTGCCTCAGCTTCTTAGAGTTTTTTCAGTTGAAATCCCAATTTCCGTATCTTTTGCCTATCATCGTAATCGCCAAAGCATATCAATATGCGATCGCATTTCACCCGCCAGCTAATTTGGTAAGCGCTGCAATAAATTCAGCATCTGGCAAGTCGGCAATTTCATACTGAGGTTCTGGATCGCGAAATTCACTCAAGAGAGCTTTAAGATTCGGGTCGATCGCAATTTCTTCCATAAATGCATTACCAATTACAGCTTTTAGCCTTCTGCTATCGTGATAGAAGTATTCTTGCAGTAAGGGAATGATGCGGTGATACCAAGTAAAGCGGAGAGCTTCGAGGTTATCGATTTTCATGAAGTAGCTATGTCCGATTTGGTAATCGCGTCCGATGAGTAGGGTGATGCGTTTGTTGAGTTGGGTTAGGAGTTCGCTGAGGTTAAGCCCTTCAATAATGCTATTTTCGAGAAGTTTGGGGTCGGGTTTGAGTTCGATGAAGGTGAAGCGGCGGCGGAGGGCGATGTCTAAAAGTGCGATCGAGCGATCGCTGGTATTCATGGTTCCTAAGATATAAAGATTTTTCGGTACGCCAAATTCTTCTTGTGAGTATGGCAAGGTAACTTTTAATTCGTTAGGCATCCCCAGTCTTTTGTCATCTTCGATCAGTGTAATCAATTCACCAAAAACTTTAGAAATATTAGCCCTGTTAATTTCGTCAATGATAATCAAATATTTGTTTTCAGGATCTAATTCTGCGTCTTTACAAATTTGCTTGAATATTCCATCAACAACTTTATAACTAACACCTTCTAATTCATCAGTTACAGGTTTAATTCCTTCTACGAATTCTTCATAAGCAAAAGATTGATGGAAAGTTACAAATTTTAAATACTTTGCAATATCTGCTTTAACAACGGGAGAACCTTGTAGTTCCTTTAACTGTTCAGCTAGATTTTCTTCTACATATTCCTTACCTAAATCAGTGAGAAACCAGAATCCATCTTGAGTTTTTTCAAATAGATATGGAGGTTGCCTTTTTGAAATCCCATATTTTACTGTCTCAACTTCAACATCTGTATGTATTTGAAGCATTGCATGAATCATATTACTTAGTTTTTGAGTCTTAGTGGTTTTCCAATAGGTTTGAATTAACTCATCCTCAACTAATTTTGGCACTTTAAATAAATTTTTAGATTTGAAGTTAACATATATCGCCAGTGCGATCGCGTCATGCCAAGTCAATCCTTTTATTGTATCAAGTTTAAGTTGCTCTGGTGTAATTGGAGATTGCAATTGATTGTCTAAAAACAACTTAGCAAACTGATTAACCGTAAAGGTTTTACCAGTTCCTGGCGAACCGTAAAGAATTAAGTTTTGAGTATGCTCTGTAATCTTTTGAATTACTTGTAAAGTTTTTGATAGCATAGGTTTAGTGATAATACCTTTAGGGAGGAAATGATAAAGAAAATTCATTATTTGAAGCGTATCAAATCCATTAAATTCGATTTTTTCTTGTAGATATTCTAAAAGCTGACGATTTTTGCTGTGCGCTCCCTCTTTAGGTGTCTGACCAAAATATCTTAGAAAATTGTCTAAGTGGGATTGATTAGAGATAGGTAAAAACTCATCAGGAAAATATAAATAAAGTGGTTTAGCTCGAATTACATTTCTCTCTTTATCCCCAATTTCGTCTAACTCGTCAAACTTACCTAAATTTGCTGCTTCAATTAAATTTACTAAATCAGTTTTTAGTTTCTGAAATGCTAAGTCTGGATTGTCATTATGGAGTAACTTATTCCATTCCCATTTTTCTTCATTTTGATTCCAATAAATTCCAAATTTGGAAGCGTTCCCTCCCTTAATACTGCCAAGTTTATCTGTTTTATACTCAAGCCAATGACAAAAAATATTATCTATTTTTCGATCATGTTTTCCTAGTGCATACTGGTCTAGGGTCATTTGTGACAGATTTTCTTTAGGGAAAATTTTTATAAATTCTTCCCTTAACTGCTTTAAGTTTTCAGGCATTACTTTAGAATTTCTTTTAAGCCATTCTTGCAATGCAATTCGCCAATTTTGATTAGAACTCATGTATTTTCTTGATTATTGGCTCAAAAGAACCTCAGACAGCTTATTTAGGATATCACGCTGCTATCGCTTCATGAATACTCTTTACGTTGATTTTGGAATAATTGAGACATCAGACAATCATCGCTTGAGATTATAATGAATATGAGTAGACCTAAATCTTCAAAAAGCTTATATATTGCTAGATAAAGTACAAAATCGTAAAAATTTATTTACTGGAGGAAATTAACTATGCAAATTGCCATAAAGCCAGAACTAGAACAACGCATCCTTAATAAATTGCAGGATGGTAAATACAAAAACATCGATGACTTACTAGCGATCGCACTACAACTTTTAGAAGATCGTGACAATAAAGAGCGTAAGCTCCTCGATCTAAGAGAGAAAATTGCAGCAGGTACAGAACAAATTCGTCAAGGCAAAGTTATTGATGGTGAATTAGTTTTTCAAAAATTTCAAGATAAATTTGAACAGATGGATCAAGCCCAAAGATGAATACCTATTCTCTGTCAGAGTTGGCTGTTGAAGATCTCAATGATATTTGTGAATTTATAGCTCAAAGCAATGTCAAATCAGCTAGTAAATTATTTGATGCTATCCGACAAAAATGTAAACTCGTTGCTGGTTTTCCTAATATGGGAAAAAGTTATGAATCGCTTGCGAATGACCTGCGAGGCTTTTTTGTTGATGACTACATTGTATTTTACTATCCTCGTCAAGACGGAATTGATGTAGTGCGTATAGCTTATGGTAAACGCGATTTAGAATCATTATTTGAAGAAATAGACGAAATAATTTAGGGGACTTCTGGGTTTAGGGCAAAAACTGTATCATATAATACAATAATAATAAATCTTCATTATTAGAAGCCTTTCCTAGTAAGGCTTTTAGATCCTATTAGCTTTGTTTGTCCCCGCAAACCCAGAAGACCCAAAAATTTAACTCGGTGGATGAAGATTAGCCAAAACTAATACACGTCTTAGATTTACAACCCCATCTCTATTTAAGATTAGAGCCTTTATCGTTGCCTTACCAATATCAGTTCTAGCGACCATCAAAGTAAAATCATTATTCCAGCCAAAATGCTCTGACCAAACTTGCAGTCGCGGATTAAATAACTTGACCTGTAATTTTGTCTCAGGATTGATCGCAAAGGTTTTCGTGTGCTTGTGACTATTGCAACCAAAACAACTCCAAGCCAGATTTTCTAAAACCGTCTCCCCACCAGCTTGTTTTGGCTTAATATGTTCAATCGTAAAACCTTGAGTACCAATATTTTCAGGACATCGACAATATTCACAATAGTTTTTTGCCCGTAGTGCGACAACTCGCCTCATTGCTATTGGAATCTTCTCAGACGGCATGATTGATTCTCATTGGTGAGGCGAATTCTGTAATTAGGATAATAGGATCGACATTACGGATTTGTGACAACTGCAAAATCGCCGCCGCCCTCTCAGCATCTTCGTTTTCAACCCGCGAGACAAAAGCCAATAGCTCCTGATGTTCTAATTCTGTAATCTCCTCACTCTCATTTTGTTCAAGCAAATAATCAAGCCTAACTTGCTCATCATGCAAAAGCTTTCGATGAATAATTTGCAATAATTGATCTTCAGTATTTTGATTTAATGGCTTCGCATGGCTAGTCTGTCTATGTAAAGCATTTAGCAAATCAATCACTTCATCTAGTGACTCTTCGGGAATTTGCTCAACCAAACGAATAGCTATTTGTCGATTATCGGTTAATATTGCCATTACTTACTCCTTGACTATACTCAAAAAGTCGCTTTAAATCTTCTACTAGCTTATCATGACATTATCTTTCTCGTAAAAAACAACACCAATACGATTAATACTATTGATTAAATCGAGATTATCAATATCACTAAAAATCGATATGTCAAAACTATAAGGCAACAACAAATCATCAATTTTATCTTCAATGCCTGATAGTTGTGAATAACTCACATCACCAATCAAAGTCAAATCAATATCAGAACCATTACGATAATTTCCCTTAGCCCGTGAACCATATAATAAAACCTCGTGAATTTGTGGATATTGTGAAAACACAGAAATAATCTGATTAATTGTAGCTTCCTTTAGCCCAAATCGCCCTAACTCATTCTCAGCCTTCATCATCACTCAACACCTGCATTTTTTCGCGTAACTCTACAAACAAAGCAAAAAATCTCGTCTTGATATTAGTAGCGATCGCTTCAGCCGTGACCTGATTATAAGTATGACTCGTGCGATTACGATCCTTGATCATATCCATCCAAGTTTCACCATCCTCAATTAAACCTACCTGAAACGCCGACCTAACTGCATCCTTAGAACCATTAATATTCTGCGCTCCCTGATCCCGCAAATAATCGCGCAACAGATTCCATGCTAACTCATGGGTATATTCAAAAGCTTGGATTAAGCCCTGTTCTTCCAGTTCATTCAGATCGCCCTTATCAATAAACTTGGTTAATTGAGCCAAAGCCTTTCGATAATTAGAAAATCTCTGCTTCCAACGAATATCTAAATCCATAAATTTATAATTAACTTAATAAGCCAATAGGGAACTCAGGATCGAGAATTTGCGCGATCGCATAGGGACATTCTGAAGGCAAATCTTGATAATCAAGGGTCGTTTCCCTCACAACTAGCGCCAAACCTAATTCATAGGCATCGATCACCGCTTCATCTAGATAGGACTGCAAACTAGGATTGTCTTTTAGAAGTAACTGAACCTGTTTACGCTGTTCGCGGATAGTCGATTTCCAGCTTTTACCGCGCAACTCAGGCTGACAATCCCACTTTAATAAATGCCCAATTAAGACACCTAAACAATTGCGAAGCTCTTGTTTTTGTTGCTTACCCAACGATTCAATTTCCTCTACCAGATTTTTAATATCTAAATCTTCCCATTTACCCAAAGCCAAAAATTCAGACTGCTGCTGTGTCCAAGCATAAAAATCCACCTCATACAAATTAGACAGATCAAAATTACGGTCTACTTGGTTGATTTCAGTTTCAATTTCAAATTCTATGTCGAGCATCACTTACTCCTTTGACATGCTCTCAGCGCTGAAGCGACTGAGGTTCCAAGAATCACTTCTTAGATTTTCTGCTTCTTAGCAACAGCCATTTAGAGAAATCTCTATCAGGTCTTATGTTCGCTCCACAGACTAACCCCGCAAGCCCTGCGGTTTTTAAAAGTTATTTTGTTTACTAAAAGCTTGG
>JAJAZG010000021.1 GCA_026785865.1 Pseudanabaena sp. CAN_BIN31 | reverse complement strand
CCAAGCTTTTAGTAAACAAAATAACTTTTAAAAACCGCAGGGCTTGCGGGGTTAGTCTGTGGAGCGAACATAAGACCTGATAGAGATTTCTCTAAATGGCTGTTGCTAAGAAGCAGAAAATCTAAGAAGTGATTCTTGGAATCTCAGTCGCTTCAGCGCTGAGAGCATGTCAATTGAGCCACGCGATCGCCAAGAGCGCGAAGGTCGCAACCCTCGCACTGGTGAAAAAATGTTGATCGCCGCTACTCGCGTTCCTGCTTTTTCGGCTGGTAAGCAATTCAAAGAAAAAGTTGTTGAATAATGCGTTCTGACGCAATCAAAAAAGGGACGCATCGCGTCCCTTTTTTGATTGTGTGTATAATTTGAGGCGATCGCTCAAACAAGCTAAAATCCCAAAATAGAATAGAGCCGAGGTAAAGCGCCGCTTTTGTTTTAAGCTAAAGCGCGATCGCCTTAATGCTATTGGCGATCGCCTGTTCTGCGTCAGTAGCCGTCAAAGGTCGCGAAAATAGATAACCTTGTCCAAACTCGCAACCTAATTTTTTTAAAAAGTTCAACTCAGCATCATGTCAGACAAACAAACTCACCCCACATTTTTACTCGTTGACGGACATTCTCTCGCATTTCGCGCCTTTTATGCCTTTGGCAAACATCCCGAAGGCGGCTTGCGAACTTCGACAGGAATCCCGACTAGTATTTGTTTTGGCTTTTTAAAGGCATTAATCGAAATGCTCGATCGCGAAAAACCGACAGCCGTGGCGATCGCCTTTGACCTCGCCGCACCAACTTTTCGCCATGAGATCGATGATACTTATAAGGCAAATCGGAACGAAACTCCTGAAAGTTTTATCCCTGATATGCAGAACTTACAAAAAGTCTTAGCAGCGATGAATCTGCCAGCGATTACTCAAGCAGGATTTGAAGCAGATGATGTATTAGGAACTCTATCGCAAGCGGCGAGTGCTGAGGGATATACAGTCAAGATTTTAAGCGGCGATCGCGATTTGTTTCAGTTAGTTGATATTGACAAGCGTATTTCGGTGCTGAACATAGGGCAGAAAGATAAAATTGTCGAATATCACGCCGATCAGGTCAAAGAACGTCTAGGTGTATTACCAACGCAAGTTGTGGACTATAAAGCCCTTTGTGGTGATGCTTCTGATAATATCGCTGGTGTGAGGGGGATTGGTGAAAAAACTGCTATTAAACTAATTGAAGAATATGGAACTCTAGAGAATATTTTGGCGGCTGTGCCGAAGATGAAGGGAGCGATTAAAATCAAACTAGAACAGGGAGTTGAGGCTGCTAAACATTCGCAGTTTATGGCGACGATTAAAACTGATGTACCGATCGCGATTGCGATCGCTGATTGCAAATTGACAGGTTTTGATACTGCCGAGTTAATTCCTTTATTAGAAGCGCTTGAACTTAAGGCTTTTGTGAATAAAGTCGATCAGATTCAGGCGAAGTTATCGGGTAATTATGAGAAGAAAAAGCCCTCACCCCCAGCCCCTCTCCCAGAGGGAGAGGGGAGTAAGATTGAAGATGAGGAGTTGTGGTTTGATTTTGCTAAGCAGGAGACTGATCAGGCGATCGCAGCTTCAGCTTCTCTAAAACTAAATGTCCAGATTATTGATACGATCGCAAAATTAGAACAGTTATGCGAAACTCTCAGCAATAAACAACCAGCAGCATGGGATACAGAGACATCAGGGCTAAATCCTTTTGAAGCGGAATTAGTGGGGATTGGCTGTTGTTGGGGTGACTCGGTTAGTGATGTTGCTTATATTCCTTTAAGTCATATAGAAGGACAAAATCTAAGATGGGAAGAGGTAAGAGAATTTCTTAAGCCAATTCTCGAAGATCCCAATTATCCAAAATACCTACAAAATGCTAAGTTTGATCGCTTGATGTTCAAGGCAGCAGGGATTGAACTAGCAGGTGTGGCTTTTGACACAATGATTGCAAGTTACGTGATCGACCCTGAAGCAAGTCACAAGCTTGATGATCTGGCGATGGACTTACTCCAAATTCGTACTGTTAGTTATAAAACTCTAGTTGGTAAAAGCAAATCGATTGCTGAAATTGCTATTCCATCAGTTGCTCAATATTGCGGGATGGATACATACATTACCTATCACCTTGTGCCGATTTTGCAAGCGCAATTAACCGCAGTGCCTGAACTTTTGGATTTATTTCAAAATGTCGAAATGCCTTTAGAACCAATTCTCGCAGAGATGGAATGGCGAGGCATTAGGATTGACAAAGAATATTTAGGTGTATTTTCTCAGGAACTAGAGAAAGACTTGGATGTTTTAGCGATCGCTGCTTATGCTCAGGCTGGCAAAGAATTTAATCTTAATTCTCCCAAACAACTAAGCGAAATCCTTCTGGAATTATTAGGCGAAAAATTTATTAAAAAATCGCGTAAAAGCTCCACAGGTTACTCTACAGATTTTGCAGTCCTCACTAAATTAGAAGGCGATCATCCTCTCATTGACACAATTCTCGAAAATCGCACTCTTGCTAAGCTCAAATCCACATATGTTGATGCTTTGCCATTATTGATTCAATCTAAAACTGGGCGAGTACATACAGATTTTAATCAGACTGTAACTGCCACAGGACGTTTAAGTAGTTCTAATCCTAACTTGCAGAATATTCCTATTCGGACTGCGTTTAGTAAGCGGATTAGAGCAGGATTCTTGCCTAAAGAAGATTGGATATTAATGGCTGCCGACTACTCTCAGATTGAACTACGGATTTTAGCGCACTTGAGCCAAGAGCCTGAATTAATGAGAGCATTTAATGCTGGTGAAGATGTCCATACAGTTACCGCTCAACTTTTGTTAGAGAAAGAAGAAGTGAACAGCAATGAGCGTCGTCTTGCTAAAATTATTAACTATGGGGTGATTTATGGCATGGGAGCGTTGAAATTTAGTCGAGATATTCAAGTCTCTGTTAAACAAGCAAAACAATTTATTGAGAAGTTTAATCAGCGCTATGCCCGAATTTTTACTTATATGCAGAGCGTGGAAGTAGAAGCAGAACGGAATGGCTATGTCGAAACTATATTAGGAAGACGGCGATATTTTCGTGGGCTGAGTCAGATTAATGGCTACCAAAAGGCAGCTCTATTGCGATCGGCGGTCAATGCGCCCATTCAAGGAACTAGCGCCGACATTATCAAAATCGCGATGTTGCACGTCGATGAGCTTTTGCAAGGCTATCAGGCGCGGCTACTATTACAAGTCCATGATGAACTTGTATTTGAAGTTCCACCTGATGAAGTTGATGAGTTACAACCAAAAATTAAAGCGGCGATGGAGTCTGCTGTGGCGCTTTCAGTAAAGCTAGAGGTAGATATTCATACTGGTAACAATTGGATGGAAGCAAAGTAAGTACTCCCTTCCCAGTGAAAGATTAGCGGTTGGGGGGGGGGGGGGGGGCGCGGCCGCGGGGGTGGGGGGGGGGGGGGGGTGGGGTGGTGGGGGGGGGTTGGTTGTGAGAGGGGGAAGGGTTTAGGAAATGTTTATTGTGATTTAATTAAAAATGAGTGTATAATAAATAAAAATGAGAAATATGAGTGTTGTGTGATAATGATGTT
>JAJAZG010000020.1 GCA_026785865.1 Pseudanabaena sp. CAN_BIN31 | reverse complement strand
CAAGATCGCTACTTTAATATGTAACTTAGTTTTTGTTGGAGGTAGGTAGCATTGTCTCAGTTTATCCTAAAAATCTTATGGTTAGAGAAAGACGTAGCTCTTGCCGTCGATCAAGTCGTTGGCAAGGGTTTCAGCCCTCTCACCAAGTATTTCTTTTGGCCACGCGATGACGCTTGGGATCAACTTAAATCAGAGATGGAAAGCAAGCCTTGGATTGCCGATCAAGATCGGATCGAAATTTTAAATAAGGCAACCGAAGTAATTAATTACTGGCAACAAGAGGGCAAAAACCGCCCGATGACGGAAGCTCAAGGTAAATTTCCTGAAGTCATATTTACTGGTAGTAACTAGTAATTATCGCGATCAAATAAAAAAGGGAGTGCCTAGCACTCCCTTTTTTATTGCAAACAAGATGCGCTCAGCGCCTCTTGTTTTTTAGTCATCAAGATCGGGCATCGAAAGTACAGCCTCAGTCTTACGGTCAATACCTTTTTCAAAGCCAGCAACAGCCGCGCGTGCGCGACCAGCGTGCCATAGGTGACCAACTAAGAACATGAAGGACAATACAAAGTGAGAAGTAGACAACCAAGAGCGAGGAGAAACGAAGTTTACCGCGTTGATTTCAGTAATAACACCACCGACTGAGTTCAAAGAACCCAAAGGAGCGTGGGTCATATACTCAGCAGCGCGACGTACTTGCCAAGGCTGAACGTCATTCTTGAGTTTGTCAATATCTAAGCCGTTAGGGCCACGAAGAGGCTCTAACCAAGGACCACGGAAATCCCAGAAACGCATGGTTTCACCACCAAAGATGACTTCGCCCGAAGGAGAACGCATTAGGTATTTACCAAGTCCAGTCGGGCCTTGAGAAGTTGCAATGTTTGCACCTAGCTTTTGGTCACGAACAAGGTATGTGAAAGCTTGAGATTGAGAAGCTTCAGCAGCAGTAGGGCCAAAGAATTCACTAGGGTAAACGGTGTTGTTAAACCACACAAAGCAGGTAGCGATAAACGCCATGAAGCTTAATGCGCCCAAACTGTAAGACAAGTATGCTTCACCAGACCAAACGAGAGCGCGTCGCGCCCAACCGAAAGGCTTAGTGACAATATGCCAAATACCACCAGCGATACAAATAAAGCCGATCCAAATATGTCCGCCCACTACATCTTCAAGATTGTCAACACCAACGATGTTGCCTTCGCCACCAAAAGGTGAATTAAAGACATAGCCGAAGATTACAATAGGGTTGATGGTTGGGTTAGTGATTACACGCACATCGCCACCACCTGGTGCCCACGTGTCATACAGTCCGCCGAAGAACATCGCTTTGAATACGAGCAGAAGCGCACCGCAGCCCAACAAAATCAGGTGATACCCGATGATATTGGTCATTTGGTTTTTGTCTTTCCAGTCGTAACCAAAGAAAGAAGAATAGTTTTCTAAAACTTCAGGTCCGCGCAAAGCATGGTAAATACCACCAAAGCCAAGTACAGCTGAAGAAATAAGGTGTAAAACACCAACTACGAAATAAGGGAATATATCAATAACTTCGCCGCCAGCGCCAATGCCCCAACCTTGGGTTGCGAGGTGAGGTAGAAGGATAAAGCCTTGTTCGTACATGGGCTTTTCGGGAATAAAGTGCGCGACTTCAAACAAAGTCATTGCGCCAGCCCAGAATACAATCAAACCAGCGTGAGCAACGTGAGCGCCCAGTAGTTTGCCAGAAAGGTTGATTAAGCGAGCGTTACCAGACCACCAAGCGAAGCCAGATGTATCTTGTGTGCGCCCACCTACTCCTAGGGAGTTTAAGTTAATGGTCGTTGTCACGAGAGGTTATCTCCAGAAAACTTTTTATAGGTTTAAATTGCAAATAATTTTTTAGCTATCAGAAGCCAGCTTGTCAGCCGCTAGCGTCTAGAGGTTTGATGAAATCATCATAATCTAAAAACTAGTCTAACTTTACTGATATCTAATAGCTAATTAATCAGAAGATTTATACGGCGCATTGCGCCGTATAAATCTTCTGGAAAGGATTTTAAAGTGCGTTACCGCGAGGTAATACTTCTTCAGGGAAGATGAAGTTTTCGCCTGGTTGGTCTTGAGGAGCCATCCATGCGCGGATACCTTCATTCAAGAGCAAGTTCTTGGTGTAGAAGGTCTCAAATTCTGGATCTTCTGCGGCGCGAACTTCTTGAGATACGAAGTCATATGCACGCAAGTTCAATGCTAGTCCGACGATACCAACGCTACTGAACCATAGTCCAGTTACGGGTACGAATAGCATGAAGAAGTGCAACCAACGCTTGTTGGAGAAAGCAATACCGAAGATTTGGCTCCAGAAACGGTTAGCTGTAACCATGGAGTAGGTTTCTTCAGCTTGGGTAGGGTTGAAAGCTTTGAAGGTGTTGGAGCTAGTGCCTTCACCATCTTCAAACAAGGTGTTTTCAACGGTTGCACCGTGAATTGCACAGAGCAATGCGCCACCGAGGATACCTGCTACGCCCATCATGTGGAAGGGGTTCAGAGTCCAGTTGTGAAAACCTTGTAAGAACAAGATAAAGCGGAAAATACCAGCTACGCCAAAAGTTGGTCCAAAGAACCAGCCAGATTGACCCAAGGGGTAAATCAAAAATACGGATACGAATACGGCGATTGGACCAGAGAAGGCGATCGCATTATAAGGACGAATACCAACTAGACGCGCAATCTCGAACTGACGCAACATAAAGCCGATCAGTGCAAATGCGCCGTGGAGTGCGAGGAATGTCCACAAACCACCAATCTGGCACCAGCGAGTAAAGTCGCCTTGTGCTTCAGGTCCCCATAGTAATAGTAGGGAATGACCAACGCTCAATGGGGGCGAAGATACAGCTACAGTCAGGATATTACAGCCTTCGATGAAGCTGGAAGCTAATCCGTGACTATACCAAGAAGATACAAATGTGATGCCTGTAAACCAGCCACCAATAGATAAAAATGCGGTGGGGAATAGCAATAAGCCACTCCAGCCAATAAATACAAATCTGTCGCGCTTTAGCCAGTCGTCGATGATATCAAACGATCCTCTTTCGACTTCTTGCGACCTGCCCATTGCAATGGTCATAATATTAAATCCTGCTTTAACTAGGGGTATTTATATGGATTTGAAATTAGCTTAACACATCTTTACGTTTGGCTTCTTATAAAATATTTAAAAGTCCAAGATAGCTTGCAAATAAAGGTTTGAGCTAGCTTTACAAAGTATATATACTTAGCGATAAATCTTAAAAAATTATTAAGAAGGTTGGCAACTACGTCTTTGGAGATAGCTGCGAACAAATTAATATGTTAGCTAATAATATAGCAGTGCCAAATCCAGTCATCAATGTTGTTAGTGGAGGAGATTGAGGTTAATACTTGCGTTAATCGACTAAGTATTTATACTTATAAAGTGTTGGTAATGAATTTTAAATGTTCACAAAAATGTGCGATCGCGATCGCCGCTAAATCTGTAAAAGCAGAACAGTAAACTTATTTGTAAGCTGATGGGTTCACAATATCTTTTGTTATCCCAATAAAAAAGCGCCGTATACGGCGCTTTTTTATTGGGCTTTTTTATATTTAAGTCGGGATGATAGGATTCGAACCTACGACATCCTGCTCCCAAAGCAGGCGCGCTACCAAGCTGCGCTACATCCCGTTGCGAATACTTATGATACTACATAAAGTGCTAAAAACACCAAAATTATTTTTTATACCAAAATTTTACTTTACGAGAATTACAAGAGTGTGATTGTGGGGAATTTAGAGCAGATAAAACTTAACTTTCTTCCCAAAAATCAATAGTTAAAAGAGCATCGACATCACGGTTAAACTGCCATGCCTCAGGAAAATAGACAGACTTGTAACCTTGATTGCGTCTAACTATGCGTAACGCATCATCGAAGGCTTTTTGAAACAATTCAGGACTACTTGCATAATTTCTTAAGCTAGGAGATTGACTGAGAATATCCCTGATAGTGTTACGAGTTCTGTCGATGGTTTCCACCCACCCTGCATAGTCGTAATCACTTTTTACATAACATCTTTTTAGCAGATGCTCGATGAGCGTAGTCAATCTTTGCTTCAGTTCGCGCCTATCCCTGCCTGCCAATCCCTCAAGCTCCTCTATTAAGTTTTCAATGTCTAGATTGTGAAAATCGCCAATTTTTAATTGCGCGATCGCATGCTCTAACCAGAGATGAAGATCGCGCTCATAAAGTGAAGTTTTAGAGGGAGAGGCTGCCTGAGTCATTAACTTAAAAAATTAATTAGCGAATGTACTCTTTTAAAACGCTGTTGCGGTTAGGATGGCGCAATTTGCGTAAAGCTTTAGCTTCAATTTGACGAATACGCTCGCGGGTGACATTGAAAATTTGTCCAATTTCTTCGAGGGTTTTCATGCGTCCATCATCTAGCCCATAGCGCAGACGCAAGACATCGCGCTCTCTAGGGCTAAGCGTTCCCAGTACACTTTCAAGATCTTCACGCAAAAGGCTCTTGGCAACTTGATCGTCAGGAGTTTCACCTTCGGACTCAATAAAGTCGCCGAGGCGAGAATCTTCTTCTTTACCAATTGGCGTTTCTAAAGAGATCGGCAACTGAGCAGATTTGGCAATAAAGCGCAGTTTCTCAATCGTCATCTCCATACGAGTGGCGATTTCCTCTTCAGTTGGCTTGCGCCCCATTTCTTGGGAAAGTAACTTAGTAGTTTTCTTGATTCGCGAAATGGTTTCGTAAAGGTGAACTGGTAAACGGATTGTCCGAGATTGATCGGCGATCGCCCTCGTAATTGCCTGACGAATCCACCATGTCGCATAGGTCGAAAATTTATAACCCTTTTCATGGTCAAATTTTTCGGCGGCTCGGATTAATCCTAAGCTCCCCTCTTGGATCAAATCTTGGAAAGATAAGCCACGATTCATGTATTTTTTGGCGATCGATACCACTAGACGCAGGTTAGACTGCACCATTTTGTCTTTAGCACGGCGACCAGAGTGGAGTCGTTTACGAAACTCTCCAAGCGGCATATCCATTTTGATCGCCCAGTCTGATTCTTTTATGTCATCAGGATGACAATCAGTTTCTTTCGATAATTCTTCGCGCCTTAGCTCCAGTTCGAGGAGATCGGCAATTTTTCGGGCTAGCTCAATTTCTTCATCGGCTCTGAGTAGGCGGATACGTCCGATTTCTTGGAGGTAGAGGCGAATCGAGTCTTCGGTAAAATGCTTTTTCTTGGTCTGGCTAGCTCTTTTTTTAGTTCCCTTGGCTTTACCAGACTTGTCAGGATCGTCGTCACTTTCGGGATCTTCGTCTGAGTCATCAATGTCGAGATCGTCATCTAATTCGTCAGGGTCTTCGACTTCAATTTCTTCAATATTTCCGCCAAGTTTGCCAACTGGCAGCTTGATTTCAATAGGTAGGTCGATGGCTGCTTTGCTCATGCCAGATTCCTCAGATCCATACTGTCTAAAACTTTTTCTAGGGGGAATTACACCTAGACGATTGTAGCTTGCCAAATATAAAAGTGGTGGTTTAGGCTACTTAGAACTCCGAAAAAACTGTCTAAAGACTAATTTACAATTCGCGAATTCAGTCGGTGCAGTGTAATTCTTACACATACATTTATAGTCTAACGAGCGATCGCTAAAAACATATTCAAAAGATGTGCAAAAAATAGATGCACTTAGCAGATACATTTATTAAGTATTATTAATTTTTTAATTATGCTTAAATCAAAAAAAATATCTCTAGCTTCAGTTGGGTTATATATCGGTGGAATTCTTTTTGCGTTAGGCTTTTGGGCTTATGGCAAAGGCAATTCCACACTAAATTTGATTGGATTTTTTTATGGGTTCCCCATCTTACTGGGAGCATTTGCCTTCAAGTCGTCAGAAGTGACACCAATACCTGTGATTGTTCCTGAATCTGATGCTATTTTGGCTTTGCGTAAGTTACAAGAAACGCCAACACAACAGCAGTTACGCAAGGATGTAACCCGCTATCGCTATGGAATTAAGGCGCATTTAGATGAAATTTTAGAAAAGCTGGGTATGAGTCCTACGGATGAAGAGCGTCCTGTCTTGATTGGCATCTATGAAGAAATTTCTCAAGCAGAAGAAACGAATGGGGCTTACAGTTTAGTTTTGCGCTTCCGATCGCCTTTGATGGATTTTCAGGCTTGGCAACAAAAACAAGATAAGTTAACTCGATTTTTTGGACCTGGGATCGTGGGCGTTGTCGCCGAGTTAGAAAATAAAGAAGTTGATCTGCATTTGATTTCGCAAACCTCGGCTAGCAGTTAGAACGTTTAGGAAAAAGTAGAAATAGTGGCTTTAGTTTCTTTGTCGGCTTTGGTAACGGGTGCAAGATCTGGGAAATTGGTTAGCTTTCCGACCGATACTGTGCCTGCTTTGGCGGTGCGTCCCGATCGCAGTCGTGACATTTTTACGCTCAAGCAGCGATCGCCTGATAAGCCATTAATTTTGATGGCGGCGCGTTGGCAAGAGTTTTTATCGTTTTTAGATACAAATCATCCTGCTTTGGCAACTTGGCAACAGGTGGCTGAGAAATATTTCGCAGGAGCAGTAACTTTAGTTTTGCCAGTTAGCGATCGCGGTTATGACTTAAATCAAGGTTTTAAAACGCTAGGCGTGCGAATTCCTGATAGTAAAATTGCGATCGCCATTTTGCAACAAACAGGGGCAATGCTGACAACGAGCGCAAATAAGAGCAATCAGCCGCCATTACGCGAGATGAGCGAAATCAATAATGCTTTTCCTTCAGTAATGACTTTAGGCGATGGAATTAGTATTACTGAGCGATCGGGAAGTGGATTGCCATCAACTGTAGTGGAGTGGACGGCAGATGGCTGGTTAGTGCGCCGCCAAGGTGCTGTAGATTTTGATTGCGCTTTGCACTAATAGAAAACAAAAAAGGGCGCTTTGCGCCCTTTTTTGTTTTTAAATTGTTTGCCAATCCCGCGAAAATTGTTCTAGGTTGACTGTAGTTAGCTCTTTTTCTAACCATTGCAAAGCGATTATTTGGCTAGGAAACTTCTGGCTGTCATAATCTTGAAACACATCAAGTAAAGAAATGGCGATCGCATTTTGTTCTGATGCAAGTGACCAACGTTGGAAAAACTGTTGCATTGTTTGTGCTGGTAACGAATCTTGGAGTTTTTCTAAAGCCGTAACTTTGTTTGCAGAGCGTTTATAAACTTTTACGGCCTCAGTAAGGTTGATGAGTTGTAGTTGAGGAATATTGGCAGTTGTCCCACTTGGTTGAATCGGCGTAAATGGGGTAGTTATACCTACATTGAGATTTGACCAATCTTGCCGAAATTGCGCGATCGCCTGTGGCAAGAGTTGATTTTGCAACCATTGCAAAGCGAGGTTTTGATTGAGCATTTGGGCGCTGTTATAACTACCGAGAGATTCTTGCAAAGATGTGGCGGTGTTTGCTTGTCCAGAGGCAACTTGCCAACGCTGAAGGAATTGCTGCAATATTTCTGGGGCAGTATTTGCTTGTAAGTTATTGAGGGCGGCGGTTTGATTGGTCAATCTAGCGCGGCTATAACTATTGGCGGCATCGACTAGACTAATTGCGCTTGCCGCAGGAACTGGTGCTGGATTGTTAATAACTGGCGTACTAACAACTGGCGTGCTAACAACTGGTGTGCTAACAACTGGTGTACTAACAACTGGTGTGCTAATAACTGGTGTGCTAACAACTGGTGTTGGTGTGGGGACAAATACCGAAGTCGGATTTGGTGTTAAGGAGGGAATTGGCATTACAGGTGATGATGGACGCACAATCTCGACAAACGTAACTGGGGTTTCTGGTGTGTCCTTAGCGATCGCAGGTGCTTGCAATTTTTGCCATGTTTTTTCGCCCACTTTGCCATCAACAGTCAAACCATTAGCGCGTTGAAAAGCAGCGATCGCATCCCGCGTTCCCATGCCAAAATCGCTATCAATACGACCTTGGTAATAGCCCTTATTTTTGAGCAGTTGCTGCGCTTGAGCAACTGCCGTACCTTTAGAACCTGGTAATAAAGTTGGCAATGATTGCAGTGGAGATATTGAAACTGCACGGAGTTTAGACCAGCTAGAGCTACCAACGATGCCATCGGCTAACAATCCATTGGCTTGTTGGAATTTCAGAACCGCATTTATCGTACCAGCACCAAAATCACCGTCAATTTTGCCGTTATAAAATCCTTTGTTTTGGAGAAGTTGCTGCAATTCAGAGACAGCAGTACCTTTACTACCTTGTCTTAATATCGAATCCATAATTAGCCCCAATTACAAGATTAAAGTTAAAAATAGAGTACACGAGCATCTAGTCCTTGCGATCGCAAAAAATATTTTAGAGATTCAGCAGTATCACGATTTGTATATCCTCCAGCATAGACATAGTCGCCACGACTTGACTTTGCCATAAATGCACTAGGAATTAACTGTCTTACCTGCGCTAAAGTTGCGATAGATCGCACAGGTACTGCCGCAACGTAACGATATTGTGCCGAGTTTTCAATACTATTTGTGGCGGGTTGGGTTGGCTGAAAAATCTGAGAAGTTTGATAACCCTGTTGTGCGGCGACACCGCGCCGCTGCAATTCTCTTGTCACAAAATCTGCGGTCTGAGCATCAAATGACCCCGCTAAGATGGAGGTCTGTCCATTGACTGAGGCGACCACAGGATTGGTAACAACTTGCCTCGCGATATCTAGGGTTACAGGATTATTTCCTGCTATATAAACAACAACATTACCTAATTGAGCATTAGCACCAGCGATCGCTACATTCCAAAACCCAAAATTAGCGACAAAGCTGGCGATCGCCAAGCCGATAACTTTATTTGCCCAGCTAGATATTCTCATCGTTTTCAGACCTTTAACGCTAAAGCGACTTAAATTGCTCGTAAACCCAAACTAATTCT
>JAJAZG010000019.1 GCA_026785865.1 Pseudanabaena sp. CAN_BIN31 | reverse complement strand
TGACCCCATGCTCAATGCTTGGGCGATTGTCAACAATCTACGCTCGTTCTTACCTGGTGCGAAAAAAGCTGGTCAGTCTCTCGCTCAGTTCTTTGGCGCTATCGTCAATGACATTCCTTGGATGGAGGTGCTCAATCTCTCTACTGTTGGCGTTTTTCACGATCTTCTTCCCTCCTCTTCCTAGCTAGCACCAAATTTTAAACTATGTGAAGCCCAAATCGTCAGCGGAAATTTGCCATCATCACTTAACTTCTGCACATAATGCAAAGCGTGGCGCTGAATTGCCATGTAATTGCTTTTAGCGAGACTATAGGCGATCGCGGGATTTACTTTCCACTTACCTTGCTGCACATCTTGCAACGTGATAGAAGTTGCGTTAGGAACTGGATGTTCGCCTACATCATTTACCCAAAAGATGGGATGGAAGATTTGCATGGCGGTGTGAGTGTCCATCGTGGGGGCTATTTCGCTGATGTGGTGCAGGTTGCGATATATAAATTCACAGAGGCGCACATTATCTGCGATCGCACCAGTGCCAGATCGACCACCGACAAATAGCTCATGATCGGGAATACAGAATGTATTCTGCACGTCGATCGCCATCAAACAAATTTTCTTGCGATCCTTGGCGGCAGGAGTAATCCTATGTTGCTTCGCCCATGCTTCGGCTTGATCAGCACGATCTTGATAGGGAACTCGCCATACCGATCCGACTTTGTGGCGATCAAAAAATGCAGGAATGGGAAGTTGAGTTTGTATCTGAGTAGTCATTTTAAGGTTTTCCAGTTTTAAAATTATTGAAATGCAAGAGAGAGAATACCTAAGATTTTGTCGATATTGGTGAGTTGATATTCAGTTAAATCAATTTCAACAAGACGATCGCTTAGTCGTAAGAATTTCCAATTGTTGCCTGTGGTGGTGGCTCCATAGATGACAGAAATATCATTTTCATGTTGTTGATTAAAGAGTTTTGCCGCCCACATTTCCGCAATACATTGACCTAACGCTCCATTGATATTTTCCTTTTTCGCCTCGACTACAACGACGACAGGTGCTTTGAGCATTAATTGTGAAGTGGAGCGACTTAATAGAAAATCACAGATGCCATTTAATCCGCGATCGCGATCAATATTCAATTCCACTCCTGAGAATAAACTTGCTTTATCTAAATACTGTTTACGAACTTCTACAAGAATTGGAGCAATAATTAGTTCCGATCGCGCTTTCTCAGTATTCATCGCAAGTGCTAGGGGAGTAAACTCTTTAAGAAGTTCTTTGAGGAATTTGCTAGACTCAACTATAGGTGAATCATCTAGTAAATTGGCACGCTCAGTAATAGTTAGCTCAAAAGCAATTTGGACTGACTCTAAGGTAAATTCGCTATAAGACATTTGGAATAGCCTCTTATGAACTGAATTGATAATATCTATGAAATAAAGTTAAGAGACCAATAATGAAACTTGATGTTTTTATGAAATTCACTGTTTTATATATTTTCTCCTAAATAATTTGCAACAAGAATTCGCTTAGGATAAATTTCACTATAAAAATCATTACTAAAGTTATCAAATTGAACTTCAAACAAGCCAGATTCAACTGTTCTTTCGTCAGTATTTAGTGAGAAATCGATTGCTTCAGATAACTCTCTTGGTAATCTAGGATAAACTTCGACATTTCCAAAACCCCATGAAGTATTGATTGATGTTCCAGATTTATAAACCTGAAGTAAAGAAGGACAGTACACTAGGCAACGCCAAGGTTTAGTATCATGAAGTTTATGAAGAAAATCGAATTTTTTTCGACCTCTTTCCTGAAGTGCTTCTTGAACATTCCTTAATGGAGTAATAGTGCAACCAAGCTGTTCGGACTCCAATGGTGAATTACAATGCCAATACCTACTTAATATAGGTCTAGTATATTCAGAGTAGTTGTAGAAACAGTAGAGAGGAATAGCTCTATTGTTTCGAGCGTATCTCTCTAAAATGTCAATCTGTTGCTCTGAACCTACTTTGTGTTTAAGGGTTTTATAATTAAGAAAATCTTGGTGGATTTTTTTAGCTTGAACTGCATAACGAAGATAACCAATACGATTATTCCCAATCCACCATTCCCAGTCTGTTCCTTGAGTTTTTTCTTTGTATTTATCTGTTTTTATAACTTGAACTTCCGAACATTTAGCCATAGCTATTTCAAGAAGATTTAAGTCAGTAATTGTTTCTTCTCCTTGAGGGATTTTATATTTTTTAGCATAAAAAATACGTTGCCAAGTAGAAAATGCTAGCTTTTCAAATAAGTCAACAGATCTCACAGTAAAAAATCGCTCCATTTTAGAAAGAAAAGTTTAAATTGTCTAGAACATATTCTAATCTAACCTTAACCTAATTGTAACTGCAAAATCTTCTGTGCATGAATCACATAGATTCCTTGAGATCCGACTATTAGGGAACAGTCGCTATCGACATAGGGATTTGTTTTTGAGAAGGTCTTGATAATTAGAATCTGTCCATTTTAGACTTCAATCTGTTGCGTAAGAGTTGACCGTTATCGATCCAGTAACGCGAGAAGGAATTAGCGCGAATTAAGTCGGCGGCGATCGCGCTACGGTGGTTGTCCTTGTGGGAGCGTAATATGGTTTTAATTTTGAGAGCTAGATCTAGAAATTAGCGGTGACATTTCGGGCGATCGCTAATTTTGATTAATCAGGCGATCGGCAAATTAGCGATTAAAAACTAAATATTACCGTTACGATGTATAGATATATAGTAGTCATGTACTTGCTTGCCATTCTCTAGCCCACTTCTAAGCAAAACTCTATGTATAAAAGGGAATTTAAGCTTCCAAGTCAACATATAAACAATTTCTACAACGGTTCAATCTACGATCTTGTTTTTCTAGACTTAGAATGGTGCCGCGATTTTCATAAAAATGGAGTAATCCAAAAAATATTTGGCTACACACTTACCCGTATTTTAGAAGGCAGTAATGAGCAGTATATAAAAATCCAATTTATTGAATCAAGTACTCAAGAAAAGAGGATAATTCAAGACATTCTAAATGACCTATATAGTCTGCAAGGAAAGTATTTTATAGGATATGGTCTATCAACTAGTGACATGTTTTGCTTACGTCAAAGAATTGATGCTTTGGACTTTATTCCTAAAGTGGAAAGTATTAGAATTCTTGACTTACAAACAACAAGCCAACGTACAGATCTCGATCAAGGTTTAAATAATCTATTTGCCTATTTAGGTATTCCGATTGATAAAAGAATTAAGGGCTATTATGTTTTTCGGAATGGCATTAAGATATTACGCAAAGAGAAGGGATATGAAACAATTCTTAATGAAATTTATGAATATTGTTTAGAGGATGCCGAAAATTATTTTCAGATTATTAATAACTGGCAAACTCAATTCCCCTTAGTCGATCGCCATAAGCACCAGATAATCAACCTCAAAATCGATCCGAGAGCCGAGCAACGGATCAAGTCTAGACGGGGTGCGGCTCTACAAAGACCTTCTAACTAGATTACATCGATAAAAGAGCCTTTATAGGGCAAAGCGCTGTAGAGATTGCTTGCGAAGCGATATAGTTATTTAAAATAAAACTTTGCCATAGTTAAAAGCATGGATGCAACAGCAGCAATCAAAAGAATTTTGCAAGAAAAAATCGGTGCAACAATTGTCGAAATCGAGGATCGCAGCGATTTGCATAAGCACCATCAAGGGCGGATGGATGCTCCAGTCGGTAGTGGTCATTATGATGCGATCGTAGTTGCTGCGAGTTTTGCTGGCAAAACCATGATGCAGCAACATCGCATGGTCTATGCAGCCTTGGCAGATCAAATGCAAACCAATATTCACGCCCTGTCACTCAAAACTTATACACCCGAACAATGGCAGCAAAGTTAACGGAAGAAATAGTGCAGCGCACTATTTCTATTTGAATCTAGCTCTGTTTGTGAATGTTGTAGGAATTTGGTAAATGCAAAACGATAAAAGCTCTGTTAACAAAAAAAGCAATGAAAAAGATAAAGGGGGTAATCCGATCTTTTACAAAATGTTTAAGTGGATTGTCGTTAGACCATTGTTGTACTTGTTTTACCAAGAGCGAATTTATGGCACTGAAAATGTGCCCCTCACTAGCAATCTCATCGTGGTTAGTAACCATGCTAGTGATTTCGATCCGCTCATCGTTGGTAGTTGCATGGGTCGCCCTGTTGCCTTTATGGCAAAAGAAGAGTTATTTGAAATACCTGTCCTAAGCCAAGCAATTCAAGCTTTTGGGGCGTATCCAGTCAAGCGGGGGGCAGGCGATCGCGCTGCGATCAGGTCAGCGATCGAATCGATTAATAAAGGCTGGGCGACTGGTATTTTTTTGCAAGGAACGCGCACACCTGACGGGCGAGTAACAGCACCAAAGTTGGGTGCAGCCATGATTGCGGCAAAAACTAACGCACCGTTCTTGCCCGTTAGTGTTTGGGGGACAGAAACGATTTTTCCAAAAGGGGCAAAATTTCCGAAGTTATTTCAACCTGTCACGGTCAGAATCGGTGCGTTAATTCCTGCACCTGAAACAAGCGATCGCGCGACGCTCGAAGCCTACACACAAAAATGCGCGGATGCGATCAACGCGCTCCACGCATTAGGAAGATAAAAAAGCCTCGCACGCAATACGAGGCTTTTTGTTTAGTCTGGAGAATAGGCGAGTAAAGTGCCATTCTGTCCGATTACAAAACCGCGATCGGGCGAAAAGAAATAAATACGATAGAGATTTGCACCTGCATTGTTAGCAGACTCGTCGCGTTTCCAAGTCTTACCACCATCTTCGCTATGGATCAAGCGCGAACTACCACCCGAAATCCAGACATTGTTTTGATCTTGATAAGCAAGATCTAGCAGTCCAAAACCGCCGCCTTCTCTAGGAGTTTGCTTTTTTTCCCACTGATCAAATTCGCCAATTTCGCTAAACTGAACTTGACCGCCACGATTTAGCATCCACAGGCGATTATCGAGGGTATAGCCCATATTTTGGACTCGACGAGAGCTATTACGATTGTGCTGAACCCAAGTCAGTTCACCTGGTTGCCATGTCGAATAAAAGTTACCGTTAGCCGAAATTGCCACATAACGTCCATCTTCACTACGGTTGATGTTACGAGCATTACCGACGGCTTGAGTAACTAGGGCTTTCCAGTTTTGTCCAGCATCTTCAGTGCCATAGATCGCGCCCAAGTCGGTGATCATTTCGGCTGAGTTTTTGCTAGAAGCCACGATCGCAAAAGGGTCGCCAGGCAGCTTAGAGCTAAGCCCGATGCGTGACCAAGATTTACCGCTATCGGTTGTATGCAATAACAGCGCAGGTTGACCAGTCAGCCAGCCCTCTTCACCCGCAAAACTAATCGATGAAAATCGATAAATACCATCACCGAGATCGAGCTTGCGCTCTTCCCAAGTATTACCACCATCGATGGATTCGAGTAAAGTTGCATCAGTACCAACTAACCAACCGTGATTTGGGGCAGCTTTGTCGAACCAGAGATCGAGAGGCGTGATTGCGACGGGTAAATCGACTTTGTGCCAATTACCAACATTGGCGGACGCATTGGGCATTCCTGCACCAAATAATCCTCCGCAAATTAGCAATAAACAAAGAGAGAAAGAAGTAATAAAGCGTTTTATGCTTTTTTTCATAAAATTTTTTGAAAACAAAATATAAATTAATTAATCTAGAGCGTAAAGACTGATAAAAAATGCGACTGCTAGGGCAAGAGATCCAAATATTAGTAAATTCTTCTGTCCTGGAGTCATCACATTGACACCAAATCCATATCCCAGATTTTCAGTAAACCCAGATGGTTTTGCCGCAACGCCGATGTCTGCGAATGCTTTTTTCTTAGTATTGCAGACAGGACAACGCCAATCATTGGGGATATTTTCAAAGGCCGTGCCGCTAGAAATATTCCGCTTAATGTCGCCTACGGATGGTTCGTAGATGTAGCCACATACGCCACATTCATGGCGGTGTAATTCTTCCTCTATGCTTAGAGGGCTTACTTCGGCGTTAATGATTTCTATGCCTTCGGTTTCTGTATTGGTTAATTCGGGTTCCATAAATTTGATCGCGTTTTTTTGATCGCTTGTTAATTCTGTTACAAATTATTACATCTTTTTGACATGCCTTCTGCGATCGGCGAATCCCCTTAAATTTTTATGATCTTAACTAAGTTCTTACTTGGGGCTTTTTTATGATTTTTTTCTCAGCTTGACTAAACATTCTCTAGGTTGAGAATAAATCCTTCTAGCGCATCTTCACCTGAAATACTGGATGGGGCTTGAAGGATTTCTGCTGGTTTACCGATGCGATAAATGGCGACGCGCTTATTTTCGGGATCGATCAGCCAACTCAACCGACAGCCATTGTCTATATATTTTTGCATCTTTAGTTGTCTCTTACAGCGCTTTCCGCTGCCATAGAACCCAGATAATCTTTTGAAAGTGGCGCGAAGCGCCACTTTCAAAAATTATCTGTAATACTCAAAATCTCAGTAGGCTGTAATCCATGGGTTACTGGAAGAAAGAAGCTTAATCACAAAAGTAAATTTGCGGCATAGAGAAACAAGTCGGGGGCGGGTTTTAGCTATCACTACCTGTATTAAGACTAAGAAATGGAAGTTAACGCGAAGCGTTGACTTCCATTTCTTGGTCTTATTTTGCCTTAATGCAGGTGGCGATCGCTATATAAGCCCTCAATCACTAAACTAAGAACTAATCATAGTCATAGGTGATTCCTTCGTAGTCTGTTCCCCTGCATCAACCCTAGTTTTCTCTAGGGCGATCGCAAATACTAATAAGCCAAATATCGGTTTTGCTAACACATCGGCGATTGTATAACCAATCTGAACCCCTACATCGGCTGTTGCTCCTGTGATTCCCAACATCGGTAAAAGGTAAGCGATCGGATATACGCCCCAAGAGAACAATAGTAGCAAGCGCATATTTTTGACTAAGGTTTGCACACTTTCGGGCTGACGCACTAAGGACTTAGAGAGTTCGATCCACAAGATATAAAGAATATATATAAAGGGAACCGTACTTACTGCACCCCAAACAATGCGGGTATTCAAGTCCGTAGAGATCTCCCCAGGATAACCTGTAGCAATCATTAAAATTGCTGCAACCACTAATTTAATTAGTAAAGGTCGGGCTTCCATACCAGGTAAAGCCAGCACCGCAACGGTTTCAACCAATAGTAAAGGTACAGTTAATAGCCAATCTACATAGCGATAGGCATCGTTGAATGGTGCACCCGTAAGTACGTAATTTCCATTCTGTAAACTATAAGCGGCTTCCCAACTACCAAAAATGCGGTAGTAGTGATATCCCGCAATGCTGACCACCAGCGCAGATACTATCAAAGCGATCTGATATTTCTGTCCAACTTGTCCACGCACACTAAAGAAGAATAAAGCTGCTGCAAACATAGTAGCGATCGCAAAAGAGAAAGCGTTGTAAACCAAATTGTACTGACCAGATGACAAGAAATCTACTTTAGATACAGTCTCTGATAAATTTGATTGTGCAAGCACGGCAAAATCTGTAATTAAAGAAATGCTCATAATTAAAATTTCCAAAAGGTAGTTGTTTAACCGAAATCAATTTTTTATGACCTAGATCTTGACATTTAGCGAAGATTCTGTATTTGAATCTACTTGATGAAGGAAGCATCTGGTGGGTTAGTTATTTCCCTATACTTTTATTATTTTGAGAGAACGATGCCGTATTTACCGTATAAAATGATTGATTGCGACACAAATCTTAATATAACTACTCAGGTCAAAAAGAATTAGACAAAAAGTTCATCTATTCGTCAACACGAATACTTGCATTTAACTGCATTTGTAAATCGCTCCAACGAACATCGATCAGATTAGGAAGAATAACGTCAGCCGTTTTAAAGCGATCGCTAGAACCAAGCCCAATAGTCCACATCCCCGCCGCAATCGCCGCTTCAATGCCGACAGCAGCATCCTCAACCACCACACATTGAGCGGGTTTCAACCCAAGTAAATCTGCGGCAAAGAGAAACAAGTCGGGGGCAGGTTTAGGCTGCTCGACACTATTGCCATCTGCGATCGCATCTACATAATCGCTTAGATGCAGTTTCTCAATTACGCTACGAGCATTCTTACTTGCTGAACCGATCGCAATTTTGATACCCGCTTGCCTCAGTTCTTTTAGAAGCTCTAATGCTCCTGACAACAAGTTCTTAGGCGTAATAGTGGCGATCGAATCTACATAATAGCGATTTTTGCGTTCCATCATTTCCTGAAGTGCAGCTTCTGAATAGGGGCGATCGCCTACAATGAGCAGTAAGGACTCTCTGCGAGACACACCTCGCAGCGCTTCATTTGCCTTTCGGTCAAAGGGAAGCTTCTCTTCATCAGCAAGTTTCTGCCAAGCAAGGTAATGAAATTCCGCCGTATCTGTGAGAACTCCATCAAGGTCGAAAATAAAGCCTTTAATATTAGATACTGGAGAATGCGAGGGTTTCAAATCGAAACAGTGCCAAGTGCCGCGCCAGTGGAGTTTGAATTTGAGGCGAGTCCAAGTAGGAGGTAGATGGGGAGTCGCAACAGGAGCGCTGTCTAGTAATTGAATGCCCCCAAAGCCGAATACCACTGCTTGCCAGACTCCACCTGCGGTCGCTGCATGAATGCCATCTTTCGTATTATCGCGATTATCTTCAAGATCGACGAGCGCCGCTCTCATAAACAGTTCGTCGGCTTCTGCTGCTTTGCCTAGATTGGCGGCAAGGATTGCATGAATTGCGGGAGTCAGGGACGATCCATAAGTAACATCTGTGCGGGGAGCGTAGTAATCCCAGTTTTTTTGCAGTACGCCGTGGCAACTTAAACCTGATTGCGTGTCTCGCATCAGATACAAAAGCATCAGCACATCGGGTTGCTTTAGCACCTGTCGTTGATTCGTTTCGTTAATGCCAAGTACATCTTGCATTGATCGCGTTCGGGGTTCATACTCTTTTAAATCAATATCTTTAAGATGGAAAAAGCCTTCAAATTGCTCAATTAGTTCTGTTTTAGCATCGTAAGGAATATAGATCTTGGCGATCGCAGTCTGCCAATGCAGTAGATGTTCTAAATTAAGTTGCAGCCTTTTCCCCAGTTCGATTAAGCGTTGGGGAAACTTCTGTTGCAACCATTTATAGACAGCTACAGCCTTCTCTAGATGCCACTGCACCATGCGATTAGTAAAGGCATTGTTATCAACTTGCTCGTGATATTCATCGGCTCCAATTACACCGCATAGTTCATACCTTTCTTGCTCAACATGCCACTCCAAGCGATTCATCCAGAACAGCGCTGTGTCAAAAATAATTTCGGCTCCATACTGGCAGAGCCATTTATCATCACCTGTGGCTTGCCAGTAATGCCAGATCGCATAGACAATATCAGCGCTAAGATGGATTTCGCGATCGCGACACCAGATGCGGACTGCTTCTGCATAGGGATCGGTCGATATCGAAGATTGGGGTGTCACCTCATCGCCAGTAGCCGCACTTTCCCAAGAGAACATTGCGCCCTGATACCTGCTATGTAAAGCTTTGCGCCTTGCGCCCGCTAAAGTGTGATAGCGATAGGTCAACAAGCTACGAGCGATAGCAGGTTGCGTAAAGGTGAAAAAGGGCAGGATAAAAATCTCTGTATCCCAAAAAATATGTCCTCGATAACCAAATCCCGAAAGTGTTTTTGCAGAGACACTAACGCGATCATTATGTTTGGAGGCACTGATGAAGAGTTGAAATAGGTTATATCGCACCGCTAGCTGGGCTTTGAGATTGCCTTCAATTTCAATATCGCTGTGTTCCCAAACGGCATCCCACGCTTGCTGATGCGATGTGAATAGAGATTCATAAGTTGGCAGTCCTGCCAATTTGTCCTGTGCTGCTTGTGCTGGCACTTCCGTCTCTTGGGATGTGAATACCGTCACGAACTTCTCTATGCAGATAGTCTGCCCTGCGATCGCCTTATAGGTAGCCGTCAAAGTCGGGTCGCCAATAGGACTTGCGATATGTAAGGATGAGTTAGTGCCGATTACAGCGATTTTAGCCGCCATACCAAGTTCGATTTGGGAGCGGCGGGTGCAAACTTGTAGCCAAATTCCCTGAGCCTTCCCCTGTTCCAGCTTACCTTGATCGATCTGTTCCCAATGGTTAAAGCCTTGATTTTCAGGATAGCCGTTAAGACTGGATTGCACCTCAATCTCTCCATTGAAATCAATTGGCGTAATATGACAACGCATGACCAATAATTGCGGATCAGCCAGACTCGCAAAGCGTTCAAAATGCAAATCCAAGGTCTTTCCATTAGGGCTACGCCAGCGTACTGAACGGCTCAGCAGTCCATACCGCAAATCCAGTCGCCGCTTGTAGTGCAAAATGTCACCGCGATCAAGACGAAAATTCTCTCCATCGACAATTATCAATAATGATAGCCAGTCAGGGCAATTAGCAAGTTCTGTGTAGATAACAGGCACATCGTCATAGACTCCATGCACCAAAGTCGCTGGCAATGCTTTGGGGTAGCCTTCTTCAAAGCTACCTCGTGTGCCTAAATATCCATTGCCAATGGTAAAGACAGTTTCTCTTGCATGTAAAAGCTCTGGCGCGAAGTGAACTTCGCTCAATGTCCAGTCTGTATAAATCAAATCATGAGATTGTTTTGGATTGTTCATACTAGTGCCTTGCGAAAGATTAATTACTGGAGGCGTAGAACGATCTCGCTTGAGCTAGCAACTGATTTTCAGTCATGTGTTGTTCGTTGACGACGACTGTACCAGCGACTCGCTTAGCAAGTTCTGGATGATTTTGTTTGAGTTCAGCCATCAGATGATCCATTGCACTGCTCGAGCCTGTTGAACTGCCAAAGATCAAAATCTTTTCGGCTCCATTTAGCGATCGCGCGATCGTTTCATAGAATGGTTTCAATTCGGGCTGACGCTGACCATTCTGACGCTGACCATTACCCTCATCATCAACATTATGGAGATGGCGGTGTGAGCCGTCTGGGTCGTAAGGCACGATCTTTTCTGGCACTGCACCATGCAATTCGGTCTTGTAAATACGCGCTTCGCGATGATCGATAACTACGAGCAAATGCATCCCATCGGCTGTCACATCTTGCTTGACTACTGCCGAATGTTCGAGGAAGTGGCGAATCTTCATTAATTCCTTAATATCAGAAAAGTCTTTGTGCAGAGGTGGATGAATCGTCAGCGTTTGATTGTGGCGCGTATATTTGAGATTGCCATTATGCTCTTCAGTTTCCTCTGCAAGATTGCCGAGCAGCGATCGCAGATCGTGCCATTGCAGATTATGGGCGATCGGATGCTGAAAGACAGCATTGTAAGTCTTTTGGTGAGTACCCGATAGTTGAATTTCCATTGATTTATCCTTAATCTGACAAGGTCAGTTATTGTTCCCATTTTGTTGTAAGCATCGTAAAAACCAAAACCCAAAAAGCTGTGGCGCAAGTTGCGCTTGCGCCACAGCTTTTTGGGTTTTATTATGCCCACTTACTTAAATTTATTTTGAGAGGAAGGTGAACGATTTTTAGATTGAATTGAATGAATTGATGGATTACGATACAAAATGCAAGAAAAATCAGGCTAGTTGATCGAGATAAACATCTCGACGTGAAACCCAAAAAGATGAGCCGCACGCTTTGCGTGCGGCTCATCTTTTTGGGTTTCTGAAATATAAGCTTGCAAAAAATTGAGAAACTTAAGTAGGCATCAAGACTGTATCGATGACATGAATAACACCATTATCAGCAACAACATCGGCGGTTGTAACTTTGGATTTGTTGATCATGACACCTGTCGATGCACTAATTGTTACATCTGAACCTTCCACAGTTTTTGCTGATGTAAGTTTAACTACATCTGCCGCCATCACCTTGCCAGAGACGACATGATAGCAAAGGATCTTCTTGAGTTGGGGAATATCCTTTAGTAAAGAATCCACAGTTCCTGCTGGAAGTTTGGCAAAAGCTGCATCATCGGGAGCGAAAACAGTGAAGGGACCCGCACCACTGAGAGTCTCAACTAAACCAGCCGCTTTGACGGCAGCAACTAGAGTTGTAAACGAACCAGCATTTACAGCAGTTTCAATAATCTTTGCCATTTAAATTTTACCTAGCTTTGTGAACTAGTTAACCAATTTGATTAACTGCTTTTAATATCGCATCCCTATGTTTCAATTAGAGTGTGAGATGGTTTAGATAAAAATATTTGAGCACAAATTTATTGAGAGTAAGATTTTCATCAGTAATGTAGCGATCGCCACGCTTGTCAAAATCAAAAAAAATCTAAACCCCAAAGAGATGTCGCGCACGCACAGCGTGCGCTACATCTCTTTGGGTTTCTTTTATCCACTTGGTTATTTCTGTCTGGTAAATGTCCATTCCAAAACTTTAATGGGTGCTTGTTTGAGAGCATCGATCAAAGCATCATCACTTTCGTATTTCAGTTCTGACAAGTAGCAAGCTTCCACATTAACTGTAAACTCATCATCTTCAAAGCTCCAAGGCTCTACGGTTAAATTTCCGTTCTCTAAACAGCGCAGATCGTAGCGTTGATTATCTATGCCGTGGGTAATCTCTAAGGCTCTGCCATCCTCTGGAACTTGTCGCTGTACCAAAATCAAAGAGAGGCGATCGCACCATTGCATAAATGCGTAGGCATGTTCTGCTTCCTCTTTAGTTATCTCCAAATCTTTTTGCCATTGTTCCTGATTTCGCAATTGCGTTTTAAGAAAACTACGCCAATCTTCGGAGACTTCTTGTTTATTTTGATTAAGATAGCAGGCGTGCATAGAAGTTAGCATAGCGACCCATCGCCCTCTATAGCGAGATTCATCCAAGTGCTTTTTCAAACCATCTGATACTTCTGGCGATTCTTTTCCTAAGGTAAAGTCTAAAGGTGCACCAACTTCAGTTAGGTGACTACCTTTCCATTCCTTTTCAAGATCGTCATGATGCGAGATTGCGGCAATCGTCTCGTAAAAGCGAAGTGGAGCATCACAGCGTTTCCACTGTCCGCCCAATTGAGCTGCTAGTAAAGCATGGGCGCGATGATAGATCGTTTCCCAACCATCTGGTAACTGATTTACAATCATAGATTTATTTTCGCCTCTCCAGAGCTAAATTTTTGGATTAAAGATATCACCGACGCTGCTACGCGATCGCCTATAAGCCGCTCTTGGTCATAGCCTAGTACTAATTCCCAAGCCTGCTGAGGATACATATCTGCTAAGGGCAGAGCTATATCAGTTAGCATCCATTGACCATGACGTTCGTGTTCGCGAATATATAATTCCCAATAACTCATAGCGGCACTAGATAGTTGTAATCGTTTTTTTTTTCTGATATATCCACTTTAGAAACTATTGAAAGTGATGCTTCGCGTCACTTTCAATGATTCCTTTAGGCTTTTTATAACAGCGCTTAGCGCTGTAATTGCATAGAAATGCATAAATCATGTACAAATCTCGTTTGCAACTTAACGATTAAGCCCTGCGATCGCCCAAGTGGTATAAGAACCAACGGGACTCCAAAGCAGGTAAGGCACGAGTAATAATACTGCCCAAGTAGAGATTTGCCAAACCACGACAGCTAGCAATATCCCCAACCCAAAGCCGACTAAACCCACAAAGGTTCCTAATTTAAGATTGCGCGATCGCAGGGTAATTGGTATATAGGCAATAATCACTATCTCTAGAAGAAGATAAAATGCCATCATCAGCCAACCCGTAGAACCACCAATTCCTGCTTCCCAAACCAGATAAGCAGAAAAGCCGCCACAGATTAAAATCACCGTCCAAATCGCAGGAATCAGAACCTCAAAAGTCAGCCATTGAGGACGGCGAAGCTGCTTGAACCATTTAATATCACTAGATGAAATCAAACTTCCACCCAAAGAAACTAAAAAAACAATCGGCGCGATCGCCATCCATGACTTAATCATTGCGGGTCACAAATAAAGGACTAATTAGGCGGAAAAACTCTAAAGATCGTATACACCGCCGCGCTCCAACGCCTTTTGATATGCAGGACGCTGATGAATGCGATTTAGGAAAGCCATAAGCTTAGGACGACTCGCATTTAGTCCAGCCCTCGCTGTCGCCGCCTCTAATGGGAAGCTCATCTGGATATCAGCGGCAGTAAATTCATTACCCGCAGACCATTCAGCCTTTCCGAGTTCTACTTCTATATAATTTAGATGCAGTGAGATTTGAGGCGTAATAAAAGCGCTTTTGACACTACTAGAGATTGCCTTAGCGATCGGGCGAATAAAAAATAGCATTGGCTCCTTCTCAATTCGATCAAAAACGAGCTTGAGCAGTATTAGCGGCATCAGTGAGCCTTCGGCATAATGTAGCCAGTAGGTATAGCGCGATCGCTCTGGCGTATCTACAGCAGGAATAAGCCTTCCGTTGCCGTAGCGTCCAACTAGGTATTCGACAATTGCTCCAGATTCGGCAACAGTCTGTCCGTCATCAGTAATCACTGGTGACTTACCAAGCGGATGTACCTTACGCAATAATGCTGGCGCTAGCATGGTTTTGCGATCGCGCTCGTAGCGCTTGATTTCGTATTCCAATCCAAGCTCTTCTAGTAGCCAGAGGATACGCTGCGATCGCGAGTTATTTAAGTGGTGGACGACGATCATTCGATTAATTCCTTGGCTAACGATTCTGGGATAGACAGTCTTCTCTTCGGCTTCTGCATGAACGTTCAAAGAAAGCATTTCACTTTCGCGCTAAGTATAAATATTTACAGCGCAAATTCAACCTTTTAGCTCTTTACTAGATAGGCAATTTGTCAAAAAGTCTTGGTTTTACTCGCCTTTGACTCGATGTACAATTTCTCTGACCGTTTCTTTGGTCTTAACTTCGATGCCATAATCCGCGATCGCAGTCTCAACAATGCCTAAATTCTTGCGATCATCACCCAACATTTTTTGGAGGCGATCGCGAATTTCCGAATCGCTGCATTCGCCAATAAGTTGCTGCTCATTAGCAATCAGCAAGTACTGAAACGATCTAATATCCGCCAATTTTTCAGTGATCGCATTACGTTTAGAATCTGTTACTGTGAAAGTCATAGATTTTCCTTTAGTGCATATATACACGATTGTGGTATTCGTCTATAATCTTCAGATAAAGATATAGACTAGATGTCGAGAAATGGCTTCTTCTCAAATTTTGAATATGGAAGAATCTCATTCTTTAGTAGATCTCGAATCGCGTTGTCTTTAATCATGACGATTCTAGCCAAGTCGATGAGCAGACCGCTCATTTGTTCACGATCCATTTTCTGAACGGAATCTTCCACTAATTTCATTTGAAATTCTTGTTCTAGATTCAAACTGAATGAGTTGATGTTCACGATAGACCTCTGAATAAATGCGTCAAGAACAGCAAGATAGATTCATACTTCTCCAATTGGTAACGAAAAAAGAATCTACTCCTATCTATTTCCATTATTATGCTGACAGGCAGTTATGTTATTTTCTGTATGAATTATATAAATTGATTAATTACGAGATAAAACGTAACGATAATTGATTATTGAGAACTTTGCTAAAGCGATCGTAAATGATATATGAGAATAGATAGGTACAAATTTTCTCAGACAAGTCGAGACGAGTTACAAAACGATAGATAAACATTAGGTAAGCGGGAAAAATAAACCTTAAAACCCAGAAAGTTATGTCGCACGTAAGCGGGTGATATAGCTTTCTGGGTTTTATTATGCCTACCTATTTAGATAGAATAAAACTTTCGAGGGATATTCTGCCCGAAAGGTAGAGTCTGTTTATTTGGTCTGTATAGCGGTAGTCACGACTGGTGAAATCAGACCCCAGTAATGGAGAACACCTTGATGGCTAGATAATTCCACGAAAAGAGCAGATACGAATCCAATCATAGCGAAGCGACCGTTCCAGATTTCTGCTTGAGGGGTGAATCCCCAAGTCCATTCATTGCGATCGACTAGTGGTGAAGTTGCAGACTGTGGTGAGTTCATAATACTTACTCCAAAATACAAAAAGCTTATTTAGTCTTACGACTTCTCGTATGGTTGCATATAGATGTTTAAAATCGTGTTGTAGAAAGTGTTGTAGTTGTATGAGATGTGCGATTTGGATAAATACTTTTTCAAATCTTAATTTAGAGTCCTTATTTCGCTATTACTAACTCACCTTACGCAGAACGAAGATCCCCCCTCATCCCCCAACCCCTTCTCCCACGAGGGCAGAAGGGGAGCAAGATTAGTTTTCTGGTTCCCCCTCTCCTTTGCAAGGAGAGGGGCTAGGGGTGAGGTTTTTATGAGTGCCGCAATGTGTAACCCTTCATTAAGAAGGGAGTATGAAGATTTAGACTTTTTCTAAGCCTGGAATCGAGCGATATAGCTGCACATACTTATCGGCAGAGGCTTGCCAACTATAGTTACCATTCATGCCACGTTCTTGTAACAAGCGCCAAGCATCGGTATAGCGATAGCTTTCCCAAGCCCGCACCATGCAAGTGTACATATCTAGTGGCTCGTAGCGATCAAAGCTAAAGCCTGTACCTGTCTGACCATTAGGATCATAAAATGACACAGTATCAACTAATCCGCCAGTACGACGCACAATCGGGACGCAACCATAGCGCATCGAAACTAGTTGACTGATCCCACAGGGTTCAAACCGACTTGGCATCAAAAATGCATCAGAACCTGCATAAACACGATGGGACAGCGCCGAGTTAAATAAAATTTGCGCCGACATGCGGCCAGGATAACGTGACGCAATTTGCCATAGTTGCGATTCGTAGTAGCGATCGCCTGTCCCTAAGACCACAAACTGAGCATCGGTATAAGCTAAGAAACGTTCTAGGGTTTGCAGCAGCAAATCGATACCTTTCTGCTCGACCAATCGGCTGACCATACCGATTAAGAAAGTCGCAGGATTAACGGCTAGTCCTAACTCTTTTTGCAAGGCAAGCTTATTTGCCATGCGATCGTCAAGGGTATCAACAGAATATTTTTGCACCAGTGCCGCATCGGTTGCAGGATTTTCTATGTCTGTATCGATGCCATTTAAAATACCCCAAGGCTTCAGGAGCGATAATAATTCCTCCAGTCCTTCACCGTAGGTGGGCGTACAAATTTGCTGGGCATAGGTGGGCGACACAGTATTAACGCGATCGGCATACTTAATTCCTGCTGCCATCGTGTTATGGGCATCCATATACCAAGGAGTCCAAGTGATTCCTTCTAAAAACCAGCGCCAAGGTCCTTGATAAGCCAGATTATGAATCGTGAATAC
>JAJAZG010000018.1 GCA_026785865.1 Pseudanabaena sp. CAN_BIN31 | reverse complement strand
GGCTTTCATCATCGATGATCAGGATTCTGGCGGTTTCTTTGTAGATCGATGTCTTGGCTTCGGATACGGGCAAGCTTCCGTAGGCGACAGCATCGCTATGATTGGTGAAGATTTCTTGGCTTACTTTTTGAGCGATGGCGCGATCGCCAAAGTAGGCGCTTCTACCATTGGCAAGGATCATGTGCAATCCTTGCTCTTGTAATCGTTCTATATCCCGTTCAGTAATTCCGTCATACATTTTTCCGACAGCAAGGTTGCTGGGATTTGCTGCACTGCCGATCTTCAGTTCGAGGTAGGTATGCTCGACTGTTTTTGGTGATAGTGGTAGCTCTTGTCCTGTTTTCAGGTCGATTTGTCTGAATTCCATGATTATTTCTCTTTAAAAATCAAAGTCGATTTCTTCTGCTTTTTGATTTGGTTCGGTTACTTTTGCTTTTGGTGCTGCTTTTGCTTTTTTTGGTTTTGGTTTTGCATCTTCGTCATACTGCGAATAGCGGGATTCGTAGCGCCCTATGTCATCGAAATTGGCTAGTCCTTCGCTCAGTAGCTCTTCGTAGGTATAGCCCGAATCAATCATCGCTCCAATATTTGTTCTCATTTTTATCTCTCAGAATTTATTTGTACGGAATTAAAGTTGTTTGAGCAAACAACTTTTAATATCGGGTTTAGGGATTTCTCTCTTAATCAACATTATAGTCACTGGCAATCAAAATTTCTTTACTCACGAATAATCGCTAGATTTTCTGTCAGATATTTTACGACATTAAAACCCAAGAATTATCGTTGCGGCGCGGAGCGCCGCAACGATAATCTTTCACCGGGAAGGGAGTAGCTACAAATGTTGATGAGTGACATAAACTAATTAATCGACTTCAATCCATTAGGGATTGAGATTGAAGCCGACCACATTCCAATGCCAATTCTCGAAGAATCTATTGGAATACCACGATGCAAGAATGGTCTCTTGCAATTGAACTTAATTAACTCACCACCACTCATATCTAGGGCTTTAGCTTGTCCAGTGGCAGTGTTCTTAATCTCAAATCTAGAATTACCAAGGTTGAGGAGATAGGCGAACTGACCCGCATAAGCAGCATCAGCGTGCCAATCAATGCCGCGAGGTTTACCATTAACCTCATCAGCATAGAACACTTGCGCTAGTGCGAAATCTGGCATGAGTGTTCTGAGATAAACATCAAGACGCTCATCATGCCACGCTGGTATGTAAGTCTTGGTGGAATAGTTTGGCTCCGCGTTGAGCCACCATTGCTTGCGTCCACGCGCACAAGCAGCAGTCTCAGCGAAAGAACGGTCTTTGGCTAAGTTTAGGTAATCAACAATTTCTTGCCAATTACCTACGCGGCGAACTATCTCTAAGTTTGCCATTTTGCACTTATCTATTTTATGTTTCACCCCATATTTACCCTGCAAGGGGACGGAAACAGCGTTTAGTCTGTTCCTTGTCAAAACTAGTAATCAATTCTGTTCTAAGCCACTGCGCGAAGACTTTTTGCTCAATGCTGATCGAATATTTGTTGGCTTGAGCTACCCATTCAGTACCTTGATTGGTAGTTCGAGTCGATAGCAAACATTGATAGCCTTTGTGAGTGTAAATCATTGTTACTTTCTCTTTTTTTTAGCTGGGCGCGAGCCTTAAGCGATAGCGACTAAAAAACAATTAGAGCGTGTTTGAGAAGTTAATCGAGACGTTTGAGCAAGATAAGTTTCCGATGTCGATGGGTGTTGCCAATATCTTGCACTATTCAAGACAACATGAGTCATTTACCCAAGTATGTTACTCAAGCTTCTGAGTTTTCTGGTTTTTCTGAGTTGACAAAATTATTACTGCAAAAATAAAAAGCGTCGCTTCGCGCCGCCTCTTATTTTTTGGAAAGGACTTACGATTTAGTGATCGCCTCTTATCAATAACAATTGCACCAGTTGCAATGTGATAAAACCCCGAAATATTACGGATACTGAAATCACACATTGCGGCGAAATAGTGTCACAGATGACATTATGCCTCCCCTAAAGCGAAATTGAGTATTACTTTAAGCAAATTTTGATCTTTTATAGATCAGATCTATAGCAATCAATGTATGCTTAAATTGCAGCTTTTTATCTACAGGAGATTATTTTCACTATTTTTTCCTTCAGACACCAAAAAAGCCAGTGCCTGAGAACCACTAGCTTCTTGATGACCCGAAGGTATCTATTTAAATAACGGAAACGGACAAACTTTGCTTTAGAGAGGCAGGATTTGTTGAATGCTTTCTTATATCTTAATACAAGATATGGGTTTAGCAATAGTTTTTGATGCAAATTTTTTTAAATTTGCTAAAAATAATTACTCAATAAGTCCAAAAAGTCTGTCTGTTTCCTGATTGAAATCGCTACAATCCTTACAATCAGGACAACACAGATGTTTTCAAAGTTTCTAGCTTCGCTAGGGCAGATCGACATCGAGATCGCCCCTTGCAAGCTCATCGGAGGTCAAGAATAATGACACTCCAAAAAAATCAGTATTCTAGTGGTAAATTCTCATCAACTAAGTCAAATAACCCTTGCCCGATCTGCGATGACATCAAAGGTAAATGTCGGATTGCGGCTAACGATCCCGATTTTGTTTTGTGCATGACCCATCCCACCGATGTAGATCTCGCTGATTGGAAATATCTCGGTGAAACTAATGGCGGCTACTATGCAGGTAAGTACGTTAGAAAG
>JAJAZG010000017.1 GCA_026785865.1 Pseudanabaena sp. CAN_BIN31 | reverse complement strand
CGGATAATCCCCAATTCCAAGCATGACGAGCTACACCAGCATGTTTTGCTAACGTGGTTCGCTGTTTATTATTGAGTTTTAGTTGCGTTTTAAATCCTAATAACATCAGAATTACTTAAATTATTTATTTATTCTATCGACTTTTCACTAATCAGGCTATCCATAGATTTTATCAGATTTATATGGCTTAAATCTAAGTATAGCTAGGTATTATGTCAACTGTTGATAACCCTAGTCAAATCTTAATTAGTAGCTTTCAGCGCCCACGGCGCTGAAAGCTACTAATTAAGATTCGCCAGCCAATCCATGACTACATCGCCTAAGCACACACCATCAAGGCGATCAATTTCGCGAACACCTGTCGGGCTAGTGACGTTAACTTCGGTGAGGTAGCCGCCAATAACATCGATGCCGACAAACATTAAGCCGTCACGCTTGAGGATTGGGGCGAGTTGGCTGCATATTTCCCGCTCGCGATCGGTAATGTCAACTTGAACTGCACTACCACCCGCCGCCATATTGCCGCGAAATTCTCCTGATTTTGGGACGCGATTGACTGCACCGATTGGTTCGCCATCCAGCAAAATAATTCGCTTATCGCCCTTTTGTGCGTCAGCTAGATATTCCTGCACCATCACAGGCATCGTGCCGATATTCGTACTAATCTCAATCATCGAATTAAGATTGCGATCGCCTACTTCCAAAAATAAAATCCCTTCGCCGCCTTTACCGCCCAGTGGTTTCATGACTGCTTTGCCCTCAGTTGCCACAAAGTCGAGAATTGTGGCTTTGTCAGCAGTCACAATCGTTTTCGGAATTGTGCCTGTAAATTGCATCGCGTACATTTTTTCATTAGCAGCACGAATACCTTGCGGAGAGTTGAGAACTTTAGTTTTGCTAGCATCAACATAATCGAGAATATAGGTGGCATAGAGATATTCTGTCGTCACAGGTGGATCGGGACGCATCCACACAAATTGCATATTTTCTAAAGGTTGAAATTTTCCCTCGGCAACTTCATACCAAGGCGTTGGGACTTGCCATTTACCATCAACCAATGGCACAGGGTGAATTTTGGTAGCTTGCAAAAAAGCCCACGCCTTGCCGTCTTTGACACTGAGCGTATTCATGTTCGTAATAAATACTTCATATCCCTTGCGACAAGCTGCTTCCATCAACGCCACGCTAGTGTCATGTGCGGGATCGAGTTTGGCGATCGGATCGATAATAAATACAAGTTTCATAGAATTTTTTGATAATTTACCTATTCAATTGTAGAAACTAGGCGTAAAAGTTGGGGGATTTCCTCTGTGTCAGCCGCAAATTCTAACTGAGTTTCGCGAGTCGGCAAATATCCTGACTCTGCAAAGGAGATTAACATTCTTTGTAAGGCGATCCACACTTCAGATTCAAATTCCCAGTCATGGCGCGAGTTCGCCCGACCTGCGATTGATCGCAAAGCCCAAAAGTAACTATTACGCACGATTGAGCCTTGCTTGTTATACTTCGGCACATCCTCGCGGTTAACAAATAGAACTTCATTTTCAATCTTGACGCGCATTTTATCTTTTTCTATTAAATTTACGAATTTAATTGGGCAAGCATAATAAAAACCAAAACCCAAAAAGCTGTAGCGCACGCACAGCGTGCGCTACAGCTTTTTGGGTTTTACGCCTACCTACTTACAGCCTGTAAAGCCAGATGAAATGCAGCGATCGATTTGGCATCCAGACTAGTATCAGCACTTTGCGATCGCAATAAAACTTCTATCTCCTCACGACTAAGCAGCACTACTTCTATCTCTTCATCTTCATCCTGAGCAGGAGGATGTTCTAGTTTCTCCAGCCCTTGAGCCAAATAAGTATGGATAATCTCATCAGAATAACCAGGACAAATATAGAAACCGCCAAGATATTGCCATTTACTAGCGCTGTATCCAGTTTCTTCCTCAAGTTCACGCTTAATCGTCAGATCATGATCTTCGCCAACTTCGAGTGTTCCCGCAGGAAATTCTAATAAATAGCGCTGAATTGCAAATCGATATTGCTTGACCAAAATAAACTTGCCATCGGCAGTTACAGGAACCGCCATACCTGCTCCTGGATGCTTGATATATGAATATTCGCCTGTAACTCCGTTGGGTAATTTGATGCGATCGACATGAAAAGAAAATTTGCGACCTTGATAACTGAGGACATTTTGCAGGATTTCTGGCGAGGTAATATCTGACATGAAATTTTTTTGTGAGGAACTACAATATATTGCCTCAGCCTATTCTACTTGACAACAAGAATTGTTTCTAAAGTCTCATCACTTGCACCATTGATAATACCGCCCGATCGCAAAATAGCTTGTAACATTTTCACAACTTCTAATGTAATTTCTTCTCCAATACAGATCAGGGGAATACCAGGGGGATAGGGGCAGAGAGATTCGACACTAATTCGCCCGATCGCTTGATTAAGCGGAATGCGATCGCTTTTAGCAAAATAAGCTTCGCGGGGAGTGAGCTTAGGTTGGTAATTGGGAATTGGTGATTGGTAATTGGGAATTAGATTTGCTGTTTGCTTTTCGCTGTTCGCTTTTTCCTTACCAAGTTTTTGGAATCCTTGAACTAGGCGATCAATATCAGTTTGAGTATTACCAAGACTAAGACTGAATACTAATTGAGTAAGTGTAGGCATTTCTGCCATCACATCTAATTGGGAATGTAAATATATATCCGCTTCAAAGCCTGTCATATTTAGTTGGTCAATCATCACCGTTAGGCGCGTTTGATCAAGAGTAGAAATTTCTATTTGGCTAAATGTTCGCAATTTAGAAATTTGATTTAATTGCGATCGCGCTTCTTTTGCTAATCTCAATGTTTCGGTTAATAGCTCTTTGCCATTAATCGCCATTTGTCGCCGCGCTACATCAAGAGAAATCATTAACAATAAATTGGGACTGCTCGATCGCAATATTTGTAAAGCGCGATCGACCTGTTCAGCAGCAATGCGATCGCCTTGCAAATGCAGCATCGAAGACTGAGTGAGGCTACCTGCCATTTTATGAGTAGATTGCACCACCAGATCGGCTCCTGCTTGTAGTGCCGAAATCGGTAGATCGGGATGAAAGCCTAAGTGCGCTCCGTGAGCCGCATCGACTAATAGTGGAACATTAAAAGAATGGGCGATCGCTACCATTTTTTCCAGTTCACCACAGACTCCAAAATAATTAGGACTAACCAACATCACCGCTTTTGCGTCAGGATGCTGATTCAGAAATAATTCTAGAGTCTTAGGACTCACGCCCAAGTCCAAATCAAATTCTGGTAAATAGTCAGTCGGTAAATAAATGGGTGTCGCACCGTTGAGAACTAATCCCGCGATCGCCGCTTTATGACAGTTACGCCCAATTAAAATTTTGTCGCCCTGCTGACAAGTTGCCAATAGCATCGCTTCCACACCACAAGTCGAGCCATTGGTCAAAAACCATGCGCGATCGCTACCATAAGCATCAGCAGCTAAAACTTCAGCTTCTGCAACTGGCTCTTCAAGATCAGGCAATTCGGGTAAATCTAAGCGAAAAATATTCTCGCCCATGAGTGCCATAAATTCGCGATCAATACTCTGACCGCGTTTATGCGCTGGCATATAAAACGGCGCATGATCGATATCCAGATATCGCCGTGCCGCTTCTAATAATGGAACTGAATTTTGATTCATTAAAGTTTGAGGCTTACCACAATTGCTGATGCGCTAGTTTGCTTGATTCAATGCTAACTTTAAGGGATATTTAGAGTTTACCAAAAAGTAAATGATCCCATTACTTAAGAAAATCGCTGCTATAGGAGTGGGCGATCCCAGTGATTTCTAAGGTAAATAAAGGATCGATTATTTTCTGACTGTCTCTTATACAAGTATTTCTATAAGTATTTGTTCCTGCGATCGCTTTACTACTATCCCTATGACTACATCATCTTACCCATTAGCCGACAATCTCAAGGATGCCTATCGTGTATGTGATGTGGTTCCGCTTCAGGATGAGCAGTTAGAGCGATATTATGTGGATCTGTCTGAGAGTCGTAAAAATAATGCGATCAATGAAATTAGTTTAATTCTAGAAGATCAAGAAGCATCGCAATCTAGCACAATTTTGTTTACAGGACATCAAGGCTGTGGCAAAAGTACAGAATTACGCCAAATTCAGAGCCGTTGGGCAGATGAATATAAGGTGATTTATGTAGATGCGATGACGGAGACAGATATCAATGATGCTGAATATACAGATATTTATCTGATTGTGATCAAATGGGTGGAATTTGAATTACGGCGTAATGGTTTGAGTTTTGATCATCAGTTGCTGGCAAATTTTGAGCAATGGTTTAAAGAAATTATTAATGAAACAGTAGAATCGGTGGACAAATCGATCGCGATCGAGGGTGAAATAACTTTGAGTACCAAAAATCCATTGGAAGGTATTGTGTCAATTGCACCGCCATTTTTAGCAAAATTATTGGTGAAGTTATTAGGGCAAGTTAAAGCATCACATCAGGGCAAAAAGACTGTGCGTCAAACTTTACTCAAAGATGTTTCGCGTTTGAAAGCAGACATTAATTTGTTGTTAGATAATGGACTCAAAAAGTGGCAGAAAAAATTCCCTAAATGTAAAGGGTTTTTAATTATTTTTGATAATTTAGATCGCACGCCTATAAACGTTGCGAATCATCTGTTTTTCGACTATGCTGCTCAACTCAAAGATTTACATTGCACGATTATTTATACTGTGCCAATTTCAGTAGTCTATTCTTCTAAAAACATTAATAATGCTTTTGCGAAATACAATATTATCCCTATGATCAATATTTATAATTATGATCCACTAAGCCCTACTGACAGCGACCTTGTATATAGTGACAAGGGTTTAAATACGATGATTAGTTTAATTGAAAAGCGAATAGATGTTGAAGCGATTTTTGAGGCAAGATTGGGCTTAATGGAGTTAGCAAAATATAGTGGGGGGCATGTCCGACAGATGATGCAGATGGTTCGCAGTTCTATTCAGAATGCGAGAACTAGTCGTGCTACCAAGGTGAATGCTGAGCATATTAACTATGCAATTAATCAAGAACAATTTGCTTTTGAACGCTTGATTCCTGATGACCATTATCCAGTTTTGGCGAAGGTTTATCTAAGCAAAAATGCTCCAAAGAATGAGATCAGACAGGCGATGCTGTCGAATACTTCGGTATTAGAATATAACGGTTTAAATCGTTGGAATTATCTCAATCCTGTCGTAATTAGAAGTCGTTTATTTCTTAGAGCGTTGGAAAATTATCGGGCAACTAATCCCTAATTATTACTATGAATGACACCGAAGACAAGCTAGATTTTGCATTGCTCAATAACCAATCAATTCAGGGATTATTGTCTTTATTAGATTTGTCGGATGGGTTTACTATTGCCCTTGCGGAGTGTAATTTTTGGCAAGATGGGGTGGCGATGGTGGCGGCTCTAAATCAGGAGATGAGCAATGATCCTGAGTGGGAGGAGTTGCAGTTGGTGGATTGGGAGTTCAATGATCCTGATTTGCGGTATTTATTAGATGAGTTGGTTGAGCGATTGGCGGTTTTGCCACGTCAAGAGGGGAAGAAATTGGTGGTGGTGTTGCGGGGTTTGGAAAATGCGATCAATGTTGTAGGTGACTATCCACCGTTTTTGGTGGATCTCAATTTTGTGCGGGATGGCTATATCAAAAAAGTGCCGCATCCTGTGGTGTTTGTGTTGCCTGACTATGCGATTACGCGATTCACGCAGTTTGCGCCAGATTTTTGGGCATGGAAGTCGGGGTCGTTTCGGTTTCAGACTACGCAGGAGGCTAGGGATTTTGCGGTAAGTAAAACTATTGGTTCTGATCGCATTCTTGGTAATTACATCAAGCCCGAAAAGCAAGAACGCATTGACCTATTGCATCGGCTGTTAATGGAAGCTAATCCCTCTGGTTCTGATAATCCCAATATCTCTAATCAGATCGAAATATTGAATGAGTTAGGGAATGCTTACGATAGCTTGAGCAAATATAATGAAGCAATTAAATTTCATCAGCAAGCCTTAGAAATATCGAGAAAGGTAGAAGATAGAAAAAGTGAAGCAGTTTCTCTTAAGGGTTTAGGTAATGCATACGCTTCACTAGGACAGTACCAGCAAGCGATTCAATTTCATCAGCAGTCTCTGGAAATTACAAAAGAAATTGGCGATCGCAATGGTGAAGCAAAATCTCTTGGCAATCTAGGCATTGCATACAACTCACTAGGGCAGTACCAGCAAGCGATTCAATTTCATCAGCAGTCTCTGGAAATTAAAAAAGAAATTGGCGATCGCAATGGTGAAGCAGCTTCTCTTGGCAATCTAGGCATTGCATACAACTCACTAGGGCAGTACCAGCAAGCGATTCAATTTCAGCAGCAGTCTCTGGAAATTAAAAGAGAAATCGGCGATCGCAATGGTGAAGCAAATTCTCTTGGCAGTCTAGGCAATGCATACAACTCACTAGGGCAGTACCAGCAAGCGATTCAGTTTCATCAGCAGACTCTGGAAATTAAAAGAGAAATTGGCGATTGCAATGGTGAAGCAGCTTCTCTTGGCAATCTAGGCAGTGCTTATTTTTTACTAGGGCAGTACGAGCAAGCGATTCAGTTTTATCAGAAGTCTCTAGAAATTGATAGAGTAGTCGGGGATCGCCAAGGTGAATCAGCTTCTCTTGGCAATCTAGGCAATGCATACGGTTCACTGGGACAGTACCAGCAAGCGATTCAGTTTCTTCATCAGCAATTAGGAATTACTAGAGAAATTGGCGATCGCAATGGTGAAGCAAATTCTCTCAATAACTTAGGAGTTGTCCTAAAAAATTTAGGACGTAGAAAAGAATCGATAGAAGCTTTCAATGCTTCGAGACAGATATATGAAGAATTAGGGCTTTATCACATGATTGAAGGTTCTGATAAAGCCTTTGCGCCGCTAGAGACAGTTGCCAAAGAATCCAAGCGATTTAGCATTAAAGACGAATCAGAAGAAACTCCCGAATGGTATCAGAAATCAATGCCAAACTACCAACCTCAACCTCCCAAGCGATCTTCGCAGCGCAAAAATCCCTTACAAAAGTTGTTTGATTGGTTCCGCCGCCTCTGGTCGCGATTGTGGCAACAACACAAAAATTCGTAGGGGTTAAGCATTTGCACGACCATGTTCAAATTATCACTCCCATCCTTATTTGCAAATGCTTAACCCTCTTTGCTGTCACCGATAAATTGTCCCTGCGTTGAGAGGTTTGGGCAAAGCATTCCCAAATAGAGATGATCTGAGAATTTACAAATATCTACGGGAATGCTTTGCCCCTACATAGAATTTTCTATGCCAAATACTTCTCTAAAGCCGTCTCGACAATATCCTTCATCGAAGCATCTTGTTCACCCACAGCCTTTTTCAAAAGCTCATAGGATTTCGCCGAAAGCGTGACACGATGACGGATATCTTTGCGCTTACCTTGAGATTCGTTTTCATCGATTTCTGGCATATAAGCTTCCGCAAACTTGCGTAAATCCTCATTGCCCTTACGATCGCAAAAATCACCAAAACCCTCTCCTGCCAAACGTTCATTTTTAAAATAAACAAATAGCGGCTCTAAACCTTTTTCGAGATTATCAATGTGCAAACGCTGCACATAGGGCTGAGCCAACCGAGTCGAGTTAAAACTACCACCTAGCCAAATTTGATATTCATCGGCGGCGCTACCGACAAATGCAAGTTCTGCCATGTATGGACGGGCGCAACCATTAGGGCAACCAGTCATGCGGGTGACAAAGGTTTCATGCTCTAAGCCCAAACGCACTAATAATTTGCGGATGCGTGCTAGTACGCTAGGTAATACACGTTCTGACTCGGCGATCGCCAGTCCACAAGTTGGGAAAGCAGGACAAGCCATCGAGTAACGCACTAGCGTATCGATTTTGTCAGGTGCTAGCACATGGCAGCGATCAAGAATTTTTTGAATCTCGTCTTTTTCGTCAGCAGCGATCTCAGTAATCAACAAATTGTGATTTGGTGTTAATACAAAATCATGCTGAAACTTTCCGCTAATCTCGCGCAAAGCCGTTTTTAGTTGCAGATCGGCGCGATCGCTAACTCGACCATTCTCAATCGAGACACCGACAAAATATTTACCATCGCCCTGCTCATGCCAGCCCAAATAATCTTGATATTTAAAGTCTGGTAATGCGATCGCAGGAGTCAATTCAGTCGGGTAATATTCGCGCAAAACTTGCTTGAACTTATCCACGCCCCATTCATGCAAAATATGCTTGAAACGCGAATGACGACGATTGTGGCGATCGCCATAGTCACGTTGTAAAGAGACGATCGCCTTGATCAGGTCATAAATCTTGGCGACAGGTACAAAGCCAATACTGTCCGCCATTCTCACAATCGTTGCATCGTTATTGTGAGCGCGTCCTAAACCACCGCCGACATAGACATTAAAGCCTTCAAGTTCGTTTTGAGCATTGGTAATTACCACCAACGCCAAATCATTGGTATAGAGATCGACTGAGTTATCACCAGCAACTGCGATCGCAATTTTGAACTTGCGCGGCAAATACTGAACCCCATAAATCGGCTCGATATCGCTGATATTCGTTGTTGCTGTCCCTGTCCCTTGACGGTTACGAGCCTCAGTTACTTCTGGTGCTTCCGAAGAACTGACGGCAACTTCACCATCTAGCCAAATATCATAATAAGCTCCAGCCTGTGGTGCTAGCAAATCCGCGATTTTAAACGCATATTCACGGGCATAAATATACTCAGGCTTATTTTTGAAGGGAGCCGAAGGAGCCATCACATTACGATTGATGTCACCACAAGCACCCACCGTCGATCCCATGTTTCTGGTGATATCCGCAATTACCGTCTTCAGATTTTCTTTGAGAATGGCATGAATCTGAAAACCTTGCCGCGTCGTTGCCCTTAACGTGTGGTTTCCATACTTATCGCAAAGCTTATCGAGCGCCAAATACAACTGCCAAGGAACTATCCCACCTGGGCTACGAGTCCGCAACATCATGCTGTATTGCGCTTCCTCACCCTTAACTTTGTTCTTTTCAAAATCGCGTTCTTTTTGTTGATAGGAACCATGAAACTTGAGGATTTGAATGCCATCTTGACTAAAAAACGGATTGCCATCATTTAGCTCAGTGTTGATGGGACCGCGCAAAAAGTCACTTTTTTGCTTAAGGACTTCAACCTTTGATACTTTTACAGGACTTGTCAACGTGTTTATCATGATTCAACTATCGAAACTCAATATATTTTTAATTCTTCTGCCCCACCATTATACCCCCAAACTCAGCGACATTAAGATGAACTTTACAAACTAATACAAAAAAAGAGGCGACGCATAGCGTCGCCTCTTTTTTTGTATTAGTCAGCTTGTAAAAATAAGTTGCTTACAGCAGCAACTTTTAATAGCCTTAACAAGGGGCTTAAGCCCCTTGCCTGTTCAAAATAAGCTAATAGAGCTAATAATTAGCCTTCACCTTCCTTCACAAAGCCAGAATAGGCTTCCATACCATGTTCAGAGATATCAAGTCCCTTGAACTCATCTTCTGGCTCAACACGAATTCCACCTGTGATTAGGGAAATCGCATACCAAGCAATAAAGCTAAAAGCGACAGTAAAGCCACCAACGGATGCAACGCCAATTAATTGAGGTAGAAGTTGTTCAAAGCCACCTCCGAAAAATAAGCCAGCCTTAGGTCCAGCACCCGCTTGCAAGATATAACCGCCACCGATGTCGGTTTGCTGCCCAACAGCGAATAAACCAACCGCCAAAGTACCCCAAATACCACAAACGAGGTGAACTGAGGTTGCACCAACAGGGTCATCAATTTTGAGCTTATCGAAGAAGCCAACTGCAAACACAACAATTGTGCCGCCAATTGCACCAATGATGATGGCGCTAGGCAAGGTGATCCAAGCACAAGAAGCAGTAACAGAGACCAGTCCCGCCAAGATACCGTTGACGATCATTGATAGGTCAGGCTTACCAAGATACAACCAAGCCACGATGGTTGCAGCGATGCCACCTGCGGATGCACCCATGTTAGTTGTCAAGGCGATGTGAGCGATCAAACGACCGTCTGCCGCCATGGTCGAACCGGGGTTAAAGCCAAACCAACCTAACCAAAGGATCAAGCATCCTAAAGTCGCAAGTCCCATATTGTGTCCGGGAATTGCGCGGTTTTTGCCATCGTCGCCGTATCTGCCAGAACGTGCTCCAACGACTGCTGCTCCGATGAGCGCAGCCCATCCACCGACTGAGTGCACCACAGT
>JAJAZG010000016.1 GCA_026785865.1 Pseudanabaena sp. CAN_BIN31 | reverse complement strand
TGCTGACACTGGTGAAATTGCTGGTACTTTCGAGACTGAGCAAACCTCTGACAATGACCTTGGCGGCGTTGAGCCCAAGGAAGTAATCATTCGCGGCGTATTTTACGGACGAGTTAGCGCTTAATTTTGATCAAAAATAAGGAGACTTCCCAACTGGAAGTCTCCTTATTTTTGATTTACTGTAAATTCTTTTTAAAGAAGTCGATCGCATAGCCAATTTCTAAGACTTGGTTACTACGCTTGCTAGAGCCGTGACCTTCATCGGGGAAAATTACGAGTTGAGAGGGGATTTTCTTTTGTTCAAGAATTTTTTGAATCTGGATCGCTTCACCAACGGGGACACGGGGATCGTTTGCGCCTTGGATAATTAATAATGGAGATTTGATGCGATCGCTATAGGTGACAGGTGACAAATCAATTAAGGCTTGCCGATCTTTGACAGGATCGCCATATTCACTGATCCGAAGAATGCGGCGATAGGGTGCAGTGTTATTTAGGAACGTGATCAGGTTGCTAATGCCGACAATCGATACACCAGCATCATAACTGCCTGCAAATTTGGACATGCCCATGAGAGCAGAATAACCGCCATAGCTACCGCCGAGAATGCCGATTTTTGGGACGCTATTGTTAATTTGCCAGTTTTTGCGGATGTAGATCGATGCATCTTCGATGTCGGTGACTACTTTGAGGCGATCGCGTCCATTATCAGCATTTAGCCATGTTTTGCCATAGCCCTCACTACCGCGCACATTTGGATCTACAAATACAAATCCTGCATTCACAAATAATTGGGCGTAACGATTGAATCCAGGAATACTTTGTCCTTCGGGACCACCATGAAAATGTACAATGACTGGACATGGTTTTTCGATGGGATTTTGAGCAGTATTTTCGCAGTTCGGCGATCGATAAACAAACATGGGAATCTTTGTCCCATCTCGCGTTGTATAGTTTTCGAGTTTAGCCGCCGTAAATTTACTGGTATCAATTTCAGGAGTGCTAGGCAATACCCATTGAGTTAATTTCTTGGTTTTCCAATCATAAACATAACTAAGGCGTGGCGCTTTGGCTGTCTCCACACCCACCATCGTGAATCTTCCGTCGCGCGTTGTAGAACCTGTATAAATATGATCAGCATTGTCAAATTGAGGCAGATCGATCGCTTCAAAGTCATTGGCAGCGATCGCCTTTAGGCGAGTGTAACCACCATCATTAATCGAGTAAAGAATGCGCTGACGTTGATCGTCAATATCAAAGCTGGCGACATCAGCTTTTAGGTCTGGTGTGATCGGCGTGAATTGCTTGTCTTTATAACGATAAAGGCGACGAAATTCGCCAAATTTTGGAGTTAGTACTAAATATTCGTCTTTATTTACGCCATACTGGACGCTATATTCTTCCTGCTCATTTTGACCCAGCATTGGAGTGGTTTGTTGGGTTTTGATATCAAATTCGTAATATTCTCGCGATTGGCTGCCTGTGGCTTTGGCAAAGAGAAATTTTTCGCGATCGCCTGTTTGAGGATTGACAAACACATCGGCAATCCACCAAACCCCATCACCGCCAAAAATCTGCACTTTTTGTTTGGTTTGCAAATCGTAGCGATAGATTACATAGGAATCAGGCTTGATGTCATTGGCACTGAAGTAGATCGTGCGCGAGTCATTGTCAACATATTGCAGCGTGGTGCGTACACCTGCTAGGTGCTGGATCACCTCTAGCTCACCACCATTGCTGGATTGCAAATATAAGCCAGCGTTTTCTTCGCCTTGGCGATCGCGTGATAGTAATAGATATTTTCCATCAGGAGTCATCCCCGCGATCGTGGTGGCATCTTGACCGCCCGTAACTTGACTTGGAAACTTCTGCGCCCCATCTAGCCGCCATACTTGCACTGTTCCTGTAATTCCCCATGTAAAAAACATGCGCTTGCCGTCAGGAGTGACCATGCCGAGTCCAGGCGATCGCACATCCAACATTGACTCAATCGGACGAGTTATATTTGGGGGCAATGCAGGCGGAGCGTAACGTTTAAGAATCGCAGGATCGAGGCTGTCTTTGCCTAATCCTGAATATTGAGCGTGAGCAGGTAAGCCTGAAAAAGTAAGACTAGCAAAAATAATTGAGAGAAACTGCGATCGCTTATTCATACCAAACCACTTCCTGAAACTTCCGATCATTGACAATTTATAACGTATCGCGAGAAGACTAAATATTATTTTAGGCTTTATAGCAAATTGCGAACAAAAGAACAGCTATACAAAAATTCTGGGTTTGGTTTGATCGCAAAGCGCGATCGCATTGATGTTAGCGATTCTGATATAATACATATCTGAAAAATAAATGTTTTAACAAACGCTTTTAAAACAAATTCATTAAGAAAAGTTAAGAAACATCAATGCAACTCACACATCGTCCTCGCCGCCTCCGCCGTAATCCTTCGGTGCGTAGTCTTGTTAGAGAAAACCATCTATCTGTAGATGATTTTATTTATCCGATGTTTGTTATGGAAGGAGAGAATAATCGCGTTGAAATTCCTTCTATGCCTGAAGCTTATCGCTTCACCCTCGATCTATTGGTTAAAGAAGTAGAAGAGAATTATGCCTTAGGAATTAAGGCGATCGCCCTCTTTCCTGCTGTACCCGAAGAGAAAAAAGACCTGACAGGTAGCGAAAGTTTTAACCCCGAAGGACTCGCCCAGCGTGCAGTCCGTGCCATTAAAGCCGTAGTTCCCGATATTATTATTTTTACTGATGTTGCCCTTGATCCTTTCACCACACATGGACATGATGGCATCATTGATGACAATGGCGTAATTCTCAATGATCAGACTGTGGAAGTTCTGGTCAAAATGTCGGTTTCTCAAGCCGCCGCAGGAACTGATTTTGTTTCACCTTCAGACATGATGGATGGGCGCATTGGTGCGATTCGTCAAGGCTTAGATGAGGCTGGATTTGAGAATGTCGGCATTCTCGCTTATTCCGCAAAATATGCTTCCGCTTACTATGGCCCATTTCGTGACGCTCTCGGCTCTGCACCTAAGTCTGGCGATAAGAAGACTTATCAAATGGACCCTGCCAACTCTCGCGAAGCGATTAAAGAAGTCTATCTCGATATTGCTGAAGGTGCAGATATTGTGATGGTCAAGCCTGCTCTAGCTTATTTGGATATAATCGCCAAGGTCAAAGAAGCAACTAACGTGCCTGTGGCTGCTTATAACGTCAGTGGTGAATATGCGATGGTCAAGGCGGCGGCGCAACTGGGCTGGATTGATGAGAAGAAGATCATGTTCGAGACGTTGCTGAGCATGAAGCGTGCAGGTGCAGATATTATCTTGTCTTACCATGCCAAGGCGGTCGCGCAACTTCTGGCTTCGGGCTATCGCCCCTAATCGTTTCCCATTAATTTTTGGTTAATAATGAACGCAAAAGAACTTCTCGAAAGTTACGCTTTGGGCGACCGCGACTTTAGCAAGCGATCGCTCACTGGATTGATTTTGACTGGCGCGAACTTGTCTGGCGCGAATTTTATCGAGTCAGATCTCGAAGAGATTACGCTTGATGTTGCTAATTTGGAAGATGTGGAATTGAATCTGGCAAATTTGGTAAGAGCAAATTTGAGTGGTTCAATTTTGATTCAAGCAAATCTCAATGGCACAATTCTCGGACAAGCTTCGTTGATTGGGGCAAATCTTTCAGAAGCTTTTTTGATCGAAGCTGATTTAAGTGATGCTGTTTTAGTAGAAACAAACTTCAGTAATGCATTTCTGACTAGCGCCAACTTGACGCGATCGCGTTTATGCCGCGCTAATTTATCAAATGCCTTTTTGACGGGCGCTTGCCTAAATGGGGCAGATCTGCGAGGAGCAAATCTGACTGGTGCAGATCTGACAAGGGCAAATTTAACGGGAGCAAATCTCGCTGGTGCGGATCTTAGCCACGCTAATCTAACTGATGCCAAGCTAAATTGGGCAAACCTAGCTAATGCCAAGTTAATCGGTGCAGATTTGACAGGAACTTATCTATCAACCCTGAAAAGTATTGAAGGAACTGATTTTACCGATGCTCGCAATGCGCCGAACTCAGTTCAGATTGTTAATATAGAAGAGTTAAACCCAGAAGAATAGAATTTTTACGATCAGTAGTTTGATACTTGACAGTAAAAATTCATCAACGCAAATCAAAAAGCTTATGCGCTTGTTTCGTTCACTCACCCGCCTTACAAATCTCGCTCTAGTCATGACGATCGCAGTGGCGATCGCTCTGCCAATTAACGACAGCGCCCATGCTCAAGCCAAAAAAGATGCTACAGAATGGATTAATCAAGGTCGGCAACTTTGGCAAAAAAATGATATCTCAGGCGCGATCGCCGCTTATCAACAAGCTGCTAATCTTGAACCAAAAAATTCCAAAATTTTAACCAGTCTTGGTTTTTTACTAAGCCAACAAAATAATTATTCGGGGGCGATCGCGGCTTTAGAGAACGCGACCAAACTGGATCTAAATAACGCCAAAGCCTTTAATGCTTTAGGTTTCGTCTACGTCCGCATTAAGGACTATGCCAGTGCTTTGACAGCCTATCGTCGGGTGATCGCCTTGGATCGCGAAAATGTTGATGCCTATAACAGCGTTGGTTTTTTGCTGACTGAACAAAAAAACTATACCGAAGCGATCAAGATTTATCGTCAAGCGATCGCGGTTACCCCCAGAGAAGCCAAGAGCTATCTTAATTTGGGCTATGTGTTACAGCTAAATGGCGATCGCAAAGGCGCACTTGATATTTACACCCAAGCTGACAAAATTGCGCCTTTTGATGCGGATGTATTAGTCGCGATCGGTGGTTTGTTTGCTGAACAAAATCAAAATGAAGAGGCGATCGCCAAATACAAACGCGCTTTAGAAATTAATCCGCGTCATCCCAAAGCCAATCTCGCGATTTCTAAATTATTTCAAAGTCAGGGCAATTATACCGAGGCAATCACGGCTCTTCGTCGTGCCGCCACCGCCCGAACTATCCCCACGAATAATTTGATCGAGTTGCAACAGGAGATCGCCGCTCTGTATATTCAGCAAGGTTCACTATCAGGCGCGATCGTTGCTTATCGTCAAATCTTGGAATTTGAGCCTGAAGATGCAGCGACTTATTTGGCTTTAGGTAAAATACTTATAACTCAACAACGGGCGATCGAAGCTCGCAAGATGTTAGAAAATGCTGAGCGGTTCTTCAATCGGCAAGGCAATGTTGACGGCTTAGCCCAAACCCGTAAAGCTCTATCTGAACTCAAATAAGGAAAAAGCAGCACAAAGTGCTGCTTTTTCTTTATTTGGGAATAGTCGAGGCATCAAAACATGTTGATTTGCCAATTTTCGGGAGCCGATCGCTTTATGGTTCCAACCATGCATAGCCAAAGTGCGTAAACAAATTAATTTTTGTTTCTGTCGCACGAAAAG
>JAJAZG010000015.1 GCA_026785865.1 Pseudanabaena sp. CAN_BIN31 | reverse complement strand
GCCTCCCAATCACAAAAAAACACCAACCGCCTTCGCCCCAAATAATACCCCATTTTCCCACTCTGTTTTTTCTAAAAAAAACAAAACCCGGTTTCGCGCACCCACTGCTTGCGCTACAGCTCTTTGGGGTTTTTAGTCGCCAAAGCCGTGAGCGCGAATGAGATCAAAGAATTCTTTTTTCATTGATGCATCTTGTCGGAATACACCGCGCACGATCGAGTTGACCATTTTAGTGTCGGGTTCTTTGACTCCGCGCCAAGTCATGCACATATGCTGAGCCTTGATCACAAAAGCTAAACCTTTGGGCTTAATCAGATCTTCGATTGTATCGGCAACCATGATTGCCGCCTCTTCCTGAATGTGTGGGCGACTCATCACCCAGTCTACGATCCGATTAAATTTGGAGATACCAATCACGCGATCGCTAGGGACAATGCCAATCCATGCTTGACCAACAATCGGGACAAAATGGTGCGAGCAAGCGGAGCGCACTGTAATCGGACCTAGAGTATAGATTTCGTCAAGCTCTTTAGCATTAGGGAAATCTGTAACCTTGGGCATCGGATGATAGCGCCCCTTAAAGACTTCATCCACATACATCTTGGCTACCCGACGAGCCGTGTCGTGGGTGTTGTGGTCGTTGTCAGTGTCGATAATCAACGAATTAAAAACGCCTTGCAGTTTTCCTTCGATTTCTTTTTTTAGCTCCTCCCGTTCGGTATCGCTCATGTGGTGGGCGATCGTGTCATTAGCAAAAAAAGGATCGCCTGCCGCGATTACGCGATCGCGAATAATTTGCGAAATAGCTTTTCTAGTGGGTAAGGATTCGAGGGATTTTGCAATTTTTGAGTCATTCTCAGAAATATTGCTAACAGGGCGAGACATACTGATCGTCATGGGTGTGATACTTACTAGATATCCAGTGAATTAACTTAAAACTGAGGAAGCCAAAAAAATATTGCGGTGGCAGTGATTAAAGATCAAATTTTTATGTTTAAATCAGATCAGAGCCACCTAGATAAAAAGGTGCTTGAGTTGTTAATTCAAACTACAAAACTTAATATTTTTTTCCATCTTCGCATATTCTTAGGAATTATGGCTTCCATCCATAGATTGAAAAAGTTTAATCGTGACTTAACATTCCTACACAATTCTAGTCTATTTCTTCATAGCTTAGAAATTGTTTGAAAAACTTTGTACAGTTTCCTAAGAGCGAGATTATGATCCAAAATAAATTCGCTACAGCTTATTTCAATTTGTAACAGTTGCTTGTATAATCAGGGCTGCGACCCTAATTTTTTGCTAGATAAGCATCACAGCCTTTTACACCATGTAAGTCCTTGGAAGTCAATAAGATACTCTAAGCCTATAGGTATAGACCATGCTCGATTGACAATATGAAGGTGCAGTAATTAAGTTCTTTTAAACAAGCTAATCAAATAAGCTGATTCAAATCTATTTTTTCTTTTTATGATCAAACAGTACGTTACTAATGCTTTTTTAAAAATAGAAGATAATACCCTATATGCTATTTTTGCTTGGAGTAAAAAACAAGCTGATGTTGTCGCTAAAAAATCTTGGTTAGTTCTGTTAGAGATTTTTGTCCGAGAGCATTCTTTAGAAAAAGCATATCAAATCTTTCAGCAAGTTAAGCCTGACACCTCTCAAAATATAATTCATGACTTAGAAAATTATCGAAAACTGCTTGACGAGGGAATTGTTCAGTTAGGAGAAGGGAAAATCACTTTATTTGGAAGAGGCTTTCGTAGCTTTATTGAAAAAGATAGTGTGTTTGAACTAGAGTCTTTAGGCGACAATACTTGTCAAGTTCTATCTCAACTGTTTTCTCAAGTTTCCCTAGAAGATGATTTAACTACTATTGAAGATTTTGAATCTTTTAAGCGATTGGTTTATCATTTAGAAAATATGGGACTTCTTTCGTCTGCGATCAACACTATTGATTGGGGAGATTTCCGAAAACCAGTTCCTATTTGTCAAGCGTTTGGTTTAACTAGAGGAACGCCCGTCGATCGCTATTATTTAAGCCAATTTATTACGGCTGTTCGTTCAGGCATTACAGGGAATATCCTTGAAATTGGTGGAACTCCTAAAGATAAAGATTTCTATCAAGTCAATCAAGGAACCTCCTATAAAATCCTTAATATTGAAGCGGGATTAGGGGTTGATATTGTCGGAGATGTTCATGATGTCTCGATTATTGAGCCTGAGTCGTTTGATTCTATTATTATTTTTAATGTTTTAGAACACTGTTACGCACCTTGGATTGCTGTCGAAAATATTCGTCAATGGCTTAAACCCAACGGAAAATGTTTTGCAATGGTTCCGAGTGCGATTAGACTTCATGCAACGCCGATGGATTACTGGCGACCGTTACCTGATGGATTTGCGTATATTTTTCGGAACTATTCTCAGCAAGAATTATTTGTTTATGGCAATCCGATGACGGCGATCGCTAGCTACCAAGGTATTGCCACTGAAGAGATGACCACTGAAGAATTAGATGCCATCCATCCTGATTATCCTGTTGCCACCTGTATCGTTGCTCAAAAATAATCTGAAATCTGTTTTTATCTTGTTCAATCGATCCACTTAAATTTTTAATAAATCCTATTTTTATGAGTCCTATTACGTTTGATATTCAACCCGACATTAGTGTTATTTTATGTACTTATAATCGTGCCGAATATCTCAATAATTGCATTGATAGTGTAGTTGAGCAAACCTTTCAGAATTGGGAACTTATTATTGTCGATGATGGCAGCGAGGATGAGACTTTTGAAATCGTTCAACCCTATCTCCAACAATTTAAAAATATTCGTTATCTTAAACATCAAAATAGGAAATTAGGACTTTCTAAAAACGCGGGTATTCAAGCGAGTTTTGGTAGCTACATCACCTTTATCGATAGTGATGATAGTTATAAACACAATCACTTGCAATCTCGCTATGAATATATGCAGCAACACTCAGAAGTTGATTTAATTCAAGGGGGATTTTATAGCGATGAAGAAATACTTGTCGCTGATTATTTTCAAGCAGGAAAAATCATCAATTTGCGAGAATGTGTCCTAGGACCTACTTTTTTTGGTAAGAGAAAAGTGTTTTTTGAGTTAAAAGGATTCAATAATATTCCCTATGGCGAAGATACAGATTTTTGGGAACGTGGTGAAAAATTGTTCGTAACGGCGGATGTTACGGAGCCAGAAACCTATGTTTATACCAGAGCAGAAACTAGTATTACAAAGACATTTGTAGAAAAAATTTCTCTTAATCAATAATTGCGATCGCCAACCTAAGCAGCTAGAATATTTTTATGAAAATTGTTGTTGAAACTGGTAGTTATGACTTCGGGAATGCGGGTGACGTATCGATGTTGCAAGTCACAGTATCAAGATTACAAAATCTTTGGCCTGAGGCTAAGATCACGATTTTGACTGATGTACCAGAAAAGCTTGCTGAATTATGCCCAAATACGTTTCCTTTATCGCCTACTGGTCGTCAACTGTGGCTTTCGCCGCTAATCAGTCCTGACTACAAATATCAGCAAGGTGTTCAGAGATCATCAGAGCGACAATACAAATTTTTGTTAGATATAGAATATAAATTTTGTTATTATTTCCCGTTTTTATCTTTTGCACTGCTTAAGTTTAAACTAAGAGAAAATCCAGAAAAAATCAATAAAGTTAAAGCGTTTGTGGACGCAATTTCAACTGCTGATTTAGTTGTTGCATCTGGAGGCGGATATATCACTGATTTATGGGGAGAATGGGCGCATGAAGTTTTAAATACATTGGCTTTTGCAATTAAGCTTGGCAAACCAACAGCTATATTGGGACATGGTTTAGGACCAATAGAAGATCAGAGATTTTACCTAAAAGCAAAGTCTGTTTTACCATTATTAAGCTTAATTTCTATTAGGGAAAAAAAAGTCGGCTTACCACTACTTAATTCAATGGGTGTCTTGGCAAATCGCATTATTACTACAGGTGATGATGCGATCGAACTTGCTTACAATGCTCGTAATCCCCAATTAGCAAATGGTATTGGTATAAATCTTCGTGTTGCTAATTATTCTAGTATTAGTCAAGATTATCTTGAGATAGTTCGTTCGACTTTACAAGATATGGCAAGAAAGAAAGATGCGCCGTTAGTTCCCATCCCTATTTTGCGCTATCACATCGATCCGAATGCAGAATCTGATGTAAAAACAATTCAACATATTTTAAAAGGATTTGATGATAGTTCCGATGGAGGCAATCATCTTGATACACCGCTTAAAGTAATCGAACAAGTGGGGCATTGTCGTGTTGTTGTGACTGGAAGTTATCATGCGGGTGTTTTTGCTCTTGCTCAAGGTATACCTGTTGTGGCTCTAGCAAAATCTAAATATTATATTGAAAAATTTCAAGGATTAGCCGATCAGTTTGGGGTTGGCTGCGAAGTAATTCTTTTGAATGATCGAGAATTTAGTCAAAAACTAGTAACTAGTATTAACGAGTTATGGGAAGCTTCTGAAAATCTAAAACCACAGTTATTAGAAGCTGCACAACGACAAATAGATTTAGGGCAAACTGCTTATAAGCGTTTATATCAAATCGTGCAAAACAAAAGCCAAAACTAAAAAGCTGAGGCGATCGCCTCAGCTTTTTGGTTTTTATTGCCCTAACGTAATAATGTCAAGTTGGTCAAAAATTTCATTATCTATTTCTATATTAAATTTACGAGCAAAGTGAGCGGAAGAAGAAAGAAGACATGGTAAATCTTCCATTACCATTGTCTTAGGATGCGCGGATCTTGGCGGCCAATTTACATGGCGGTAATTATTATTTCTTAAATTAAGTTGCGGTGCATTAGCCAAGATAGTTTGAAAATAGGATTCATCTGCAAACAATCGACGACGATAATGGGAAGTTATGGCATTATTTTCATTATGAAATTCAAGAATATGTTCGGCTGCTCTTTGATTGGCACAAAACCATTGATCTCCGACAAAACAGCTAAACTTATCGAAAAATGGAAAGAAAAGTTTAGTTAATAAAGGATGTTCGACGCGGATTTCTTGACCGTTAGGATATAGCTTTTTATTGAAGGAAGGAATTGAAAATAATTTCAAACTACAGTATCTTTGATAGGCTAGTTTTTGCCAAATGAGGCTTATTTTTGGATTTTCTCGATAAACTTTATATTGAACTTGCTCATGATTAATGTAAGCGTCATATTTGTTAGAGCTTAGATCATCTAATATTTGTTTGGCAGTTTTGATAGGATAATCTGATCCACTCAGCAAGATAAACCAATCGGGAGCATTAGCTGATTGATACATTAATTCAATGGCTTTTATGGTCGCTTCGACAATAGAAAAGTCAGCCCATTTGGGTTGTAGATGGGGGCGGACAAAAGAAATATTTTTGGGAAGGTGATCTATCGCTAAATCACATTTGGAAAAATCATGATGGCAGACAATAGGCGGATAGTTGAACATTTTATTCAACTGAGCTATGAGTCTGTAAATTTGCTGGGGCTGACTGTGGGTTAGTAAAACAAAGCCAATGGATATAGTCATTTAATTGATATTAATTAACGTTTCTGAGAATTGGTTAGCCACGCCAACCAAATCTCAAGGGACAGAGAAAATTATGAAAGTGACGCTTCTGTCTCTAAAACACATCAACGACCCCACCAGACAACCATCTTTATCAACTAATCCGGCATG
>JAJAZG010000014.1 GCA_026785865.1 Pseudanabaena sp. CAN_BIN31 | reverse complement strand
GGTGAGGGTAAGTCATTTCAATGTGAATTGGCTTTTGAGAAATTAGGTATTGAACCGATCAGAATGTCGGGCGGAGAATTGGAAAGTCCCGATGCAGGCGATCCTGCGCGATTAATTAGAATGCGTTATCGAGAGGCGGCGGAATTGGTCAAGGTGCGCGGCAAAATGTGCGCTCTCTTGATTAATGATATTGATGCAGGAGCGGGACGAGTTGATAGCACAACGCAGTATACGGTGAATACGCAGTTGGTTAATGCCACTTTGATGAATATTGCTGATAATCCGACAAATGTGCAGCTTCCAGGGAGTTATGACAGCAATCCGATTAGGCGTGTACCGATTATTGTGACGGGGAATGATTTTTCGACTTTGTATGCGCCGTTGGTGCGTGATGGTCGCATGGAGAAGTTTTTCTGGCAACCCGATCGCAACGATCGCATTGGCATTGTCAGTGGCATTTTTGCACCTGACAATATTCCCCAATGGGAAATTGAGCGGCTTGTGGATATGTATCCCGATCGCTCGATTGATTTCTTTAGCGCACTGCGATCAAGCCTCTATGACGAGCAAGTGCGGAAGTTTGTTTATGAGATTGGTCTAGATCGTCTGTCCCTGCGCTTGGTAAATAGCACCGAAGCACTACCCGAATTTCGTCCACCTAGTTTTGATTTGAGAAAGCTGAAAGAGGCAGGCGATCGCTTATTAGCAGAAGGAGATCGGGTCAGTCAGCGCAAGCTCATCCAAGAATATATGCCTGTGGGAAATGTGAATTATTAGGTTTGACAAGACTTTTTGCGGAAATGAAAATCAGTATTCGCGAGATTATCCCCAAACAGGCTAGGATACAGATATATAGAGTAATCAGATAGAGTAATCAGGAATTAATCATGGTAGAACGTCCTATCAAGAAAGCAGATCGTCAGCTAAACCCCGAAACCAATGAAGCCAAACCTAGCGCTCAACGGGCTGATGACTCAAAGCGTTCTACCCGTAGTGATGGTGGTGGTAGAGACAAGAGAGACAAGCGTGGCTCCAGAGACGAAGAATCTAAAGCACCCGTAAATCTCGCGTTAGTAAGAGGGCCTAAGCCGACCAAACCACAACCAGTCGTAGAAGAAGTTATTGCGGAAGTGGCTGAAGTATCTGAAGAAAGCACGCCTGAAGAAACAATTGAAGCATAGCGCTTGGCGCTGTAAATAGAAAAGGGCGTAATGCGCCCTTTTTTATTTGGAGTTTGTGAGTAAGCCTTGGCTGGGGCTAAAAATCAAAGTCATTAAAAACAACATCAGCACAGCTAAAACGATCGCGGGGCCAGAAGGCAAATTGAGATAATAACTGGCATATAAACCGATCGCACTTGCCGTCACTCCCAAACCCGATCCTACAAAAATCATCTGATGTAATTCTTTGACTAATAAATAAGCCGTAATCGCGGGACCAACTAGCAGCGAGACCACCAACACCACACCCATCGTCTGCATACTGGCAATAATCGTCAAGGTGACACCCGCCATTAACCCCAAATAAATCAAATTGACGGGTAATCCCAAAGCTTGCGCTCCAGTGCGATCAAAGGTGTAAAACAGTAATTGCTTATAAAACATGGCGATCGCTACTAACACGATCGCCGTAATAATTCCCGCTCGAATCGTATCGGTTGAAGTAACGCTGAGAATATCGCCAAACAGAAATCCATGCAGATCGATTTTGATTTTCAGCAATGAAATCAACAAAATCCCGATCGCAAAAAAGCTTGAAGAGGTTAGCGCCATCGCAGCATCAACTTTGACACGAGTTTGCGATCGCAGCCATGCTATTAAAAATGCACTGCCAATACCTGAAATAAATGCGCCGATCGCCACATCAATTTTGTAAAAAAAGGCGATCGCCATCCCTGGCATGACCGTATGCGTCATTACATCGCCTAGTAATGCCATACGCTGCACGATCAAAAAGCAACCGATCGCTGGACAAATAATTCCTGCTAAGCCGCCTGCGATTAAGGCATTTCGCATAAATTCTAAGGCGAGTGGCTCAGTGAGCCATTGCCAAATGGGAAATTGGGTAAGTTGGGCTAATAGTGGCGAGGACATTTATAGTTGAAAGATTCCAGCACTACAATTTTGCCATATTGGGATCTATAGCCAGAATATTAGTCATATTCATAGGCGATCTCTCTTTCTGAGGGTTCACTATAGCGATCGCTATAATAGTTAGACAGATTGCGGTGAAAACCTCGCAATTTACTTCACCAGATATTTTGCCAAAAGCATTTTAAAAACATCAGTTATGACCGCAACCGCCACCAAGACACAATACGAAGCCGTCATTGGGCTAGAAACTCATTGTCAGTTGACCACCAATTCCAAAATATTTTGTAGCTGTTCAACTCAATTTGGCGCACCACCAAATACTAATGTTTGCCCTGTTTGTCTTGGTATGCCGGGAGTGTTACCTGTCCTGAATGAAAAAGTACTGGAATATGCAGTCAAGTCTGGACTAGCGCTCAATTGCCAAATTGCCCCCCACAGCAAATTTGATCGCAAGCAATATTTTTATCCCGACCTTCCTAAAAACTATCAGGTTTCCCAATACGATTTACCGATCGCTGAGCATGGTTGGATCGAGATTCAATTAGAAGATGGCAGCACGAAGCGGATTGGAATTACGCGCTTGCATATGGAAGAAGATGCAGGGAAATTAGTGCATGGTGGTAGCGATCGCCTTTCAGGTTCCAGCCATTCGCTCGTAGATTTTAATCGTACAGGTGTCGCCCTATGCGAAATCGTATCGGAGCCAGATATCCGCACAGGAGCAGAAGCTGCTGCTTATGCTCAAGAAATTCGCCGAATTTTGCGCTATCTCGGTGTCTGTGATGGCAATATGCAAGAAGGATCATTGCGTTGTGATGTGAATATTTCGGTGCGTCCCGTTGGGCGTGAGAAGTTCGGCACGAAGGTGGAGATCAAAAATATGAACTCCTTTAATGCTATTCAAAGGGCGATCGATTTTGAAATCAATCGTCAAGTCGAAGCGATCGAGACGGGCTGTGAAATCATCAAGCAAGAAACTCGTCTTTGGGAAGAGAATACTCAACGCACAATCAGTATGCGTTCTAAAGAAGGCGCAAGCGATTATCGTTATTTCCCTGAACCAGATTTAATGGCGATCGAAGTTCCATTAAGTACCCTAGCGCGATATCGTTCTGAACTTCCCACATTACCTGCGGCGCATCGTAAACGTTATCGCGAAGACTTTGGATTAACGGCCTATGACGCGGCTCTGATTGCTGACGATCGCAGCATTTCCGAGTTCTTTGATGCCACGATTCTTACAGGTGCAGAACCAAAGCAAGTATTTAATTGGGTCATGGGCGATGTTACCGCCTATCTCAATGAGAACAAGCTCAAGATTGCGGATATTGCACTCACGCCAACGATTTTAGGCGAAATGATCGCCCTAATTTCTGACGGTACAATCAGCAGCAAGATTGCTAAAGATATTTTGCCTGAACTGATTGTTAAAGGTGGTTCTGTTAAGGAATTAGTTGCATCTAAAGGCTTAACTGTTCTAGCAGGTGCAGAACTTGAGCAAATTATCGATGAGATTATTGCTGCTAATCCTAAGGAAGTGGAACAATATAAGGCTGGTAAAACCAAGTTATTAGGCTTCTTTATCGGTCAAACGATGAAGAAAACTCAAGGACGTGCCGAACCTCAGTCAACCAATAAATTGATTACCGATAAACTCGCAGACTAAAGAGAAGGGGGGGGGGGGGGCGGGGGGCGGGGGGTTGTGTACGATGGAAATTTTTTTTTTTTTGTGGGGGGGGGGGGTGGAATAATTTGTATTGTGTTTTTTTTTTTGTTTTGTGTGTGTGGTTTTTTGTGTTAAAATTTGGT
>JAJAZG010000013.1 GCA_026785865.1 Pseudanabaena sp. CAN_BIN31 | reverse complement strand
GCTTGCAAATGTTCTTTTAGCTCTTTGCTTTCTGCTTCTGTCATTTTTGTTACCCTCTTTTTTTATTATCCCCTCATTCTCCCTTTTTGCTCCCTTTTTTGCTATCCGTATTTATACCTATTGCATAACTGAGATGCTCCCCAAGCACCTGTTGCCAGCTATAAACGACTTTTGGATGCTTGGGATTCCCAAACTTCAATGGTACAACTAACTTAGTGCGGTCAAGGTAACTAAGCCTACCAGAGTCAATCCCTGTTAAGTCAATTGTTTCTTGTCTTGTGAAACCGTTAGTCATATCGAGCTTGAACACTACAACAATAAAATTTCACTCATTTGTTTAAATTTAGTAGCTATATTTAAACAAGTATATAAACATACTCTAAGCCATAAAGGTCTTTAAGTCTAGAACTTTTGAGAAATTACTGCACCCCTTGATGCTTTAATATTACTTTGGTGATGTTTTTACTCGTAATTTGCTGTAAAAGCCTATGAATACACCGATAACTATCGAAAATATTTATTTTAATCAAACTATTAGACTTTAGACCCAAGCTTGAGGATCGAGACGGTAATATCTTTGCAAGAGTTCGTAAAGAGATGGATGCTTTTGATTTAATTGCTTTGGCTTTTCAAAAAACGTTTCGGTTGCCACGGCAAAAAACTCCGCAGGGTTAGTCGCCCCATAACTATCAAGGACTGTCTTTTTACCATTTTCTACGCGATCGCATAGTTGCAAATATTCCGCCGTCATCACCTTTGACCATGCCACATAATCCAATGCTCTCGACAAAATTGGCACACCTTCCGCTTTTCCATCTTCTTGATCGAGTTGATGAGCAAACTCATGCAGCACCACATTATGTCCATCTTCCCAATTGAGCTTATCCTGCCTGACCTGTTCCCAAGAGAGAACTAATTGATCTCGCGTCCATGATTCTCCCAATCTCGCCACGCGGCGCTCTTCCACTACATAGCGATCGCTCATTACCGTCTCATTAACAATGTAAGCTTGAGGATAAATGAGAATAGAACGTAGATTTGGGAAATAAGTTTTACGATCACCAAATAACAATAAACAGGCGATCGCCGCGATCGTGACTTTTATCTCTTCGGTAATTTGCAATCCTAGACAGCCAATAAACTGTTTTTCTTTGAGAAATACCTGAATATTGCCTTGTAATTCCTTTTGCTGCTCAGCAGTGAGGCAACCATAAATAGAAAGATTGCTTTCGATAATGTTCAGCCAAGTCTTTGGGAAAGGCTGCACTATGAGGTGATCGCGTTGCCACTTCACAAACAATGGATAAATCAAAATTCCGATCGCGATCGCGCTGACCACAATAGAGAAAATAATTGCCAAAATGCTTGGAGGAATCACAAATTTTGTGTAATATTCGTTAACGAAATTTAATATTGATCCGTCTTGATTATAGCGATCGCCCCAGGCAGTCAACTTACTCCCTTCTCAGCCTAAAAATAGACATTAAAACCCAAAGATTAGCGTTGCGGCGCACCGCGCCGCAATGCTAATCTTTCACTGGGAAGGGAGTATGCTCAGCGTATAATCTTAAAATAACCTTTGAGTTGTATTAATCTAACAAAAGTGCAAGTCGTTAAAACTTATACTAAAGTTTAGATTTAGCGATAAGTCCCTCAAAAATTCTGAACTTTGACGAAGATTCATGCCATCCCCAACTTCTTCCTCCCTCCGAAATACCTTTGCCAGAACTGAGATCCGCCGTCTGCAAGACTTGCTGCCGCCAGAGTTACAGGCCTGGGTAAAAGTACTTAATGCCGATGGTGTCCGCCCCCCGCTAATTGCCTGTGAAGAAGCTGGCGGCGATGAAGTGGTGATTTTAGTCGATATGGTGCGCTGGGAGCGGATGGCTGAAGACCAGCGAAATCTGTTGTACTGGCACGAAGTTTCGCGCATTCAAAATGATGCAGTGCCGAAAGATGGCTGGGAAGTCGCTGCATTAGCGATCGGGCTAGGCGGTGCAGTTGGTGAACTGTGGGTACAAAATGGTTTGTTATTTGTGCTAGCGCTTGGTATCTGCGGTGTGGCTGGCTTTCAGCTATGGCGCAAAGGCACAGGTAAAAAAGATATTCGTAATTTGATCGAAGCCGATCAAGGTGCAATTCGTTTGGCCGTGCGTAATGGTTATCCCTTGCCTGCGGCTTATAAGAGCTTAGGCAGTGCGCTCAAAATTATGATGAGTGATGTCTCGAAGGGGCGATCGCGGACATTGATTGAAAAGCGTTTGGACGCGCTTCGCAATGACGCTAACAAGGCAAGACGCAGTTACGAAAATTAAAAAAACAGGATGCTCTGCATCCTGTTTTTTTAATTTTTGTAACAAGGCAAATCACTGTAAGATAGCAACTACACCTTGGGGCATCTTACTATGCCTGAATTTTTGCCATGACGATCGCCATGACACTCAATGACGACTTGACTATCACAGAAGCATCTCCACTCAGTTCATTGGATTTGCCGCCCGAAGAGGAAAACCCTCTTCCCGATCCTGATGAGATGTTATCACTGCTCAGCTCAGAGATAATTTTAGAGAGAATGCAAGCTGCGAGAGCTTTTTGTGAATTAGAGGATCAAAGAGCGATTCCTCGGTTGATTGAATTACTGCAAGATGAATGTCCTTTAGTGCGGGTTAGTGCCGCTTATGCGCTCGGACGAAATAAAAGCGAAGAGGCGATCGCGCCCTTAATCGCTCAACTCAATCAGGACTGGAATGGTTATGTCCGCAAGGGTATCGTTTGGGCCTTAGGAACTTGTCAAGCGACATTAGGCTTACAGCCGCTGATTTCTGCGCTCAAATACGACATTACGGCGGTGCGACTATGGGCGGCGAGTGCGCTCGGACAGTTGGGGGATATTCAAGCGATCAAGCCTCTTACCGAGGCTCTAACCCAAGATCCGATGTCGGCTGTGCGTGGCAACTGTGCATGGTCACTGGGTAAATTAATTGTCCAAAAGCATCGTGATTTTGACACTCAAGACGAAATTTATCACGATGCTGTTGATGCTTTGGTCAATGCCCTTGATGACGATGACCTCAGTGTGCAGACCGATGCTGGAGATGCATTGCGTAAACTGGGTACTCCAAGGGGCTTAAAGGTGTTAGATCGCGTTGAAATGGATCAAGGCTTTTGCGAATTGTGACGACTCCCGACGCTGATGCTACGCATACAACGCGGGCTTCTCAGCTAATCCACCTATCGGTTCGGAAACTCGCTGAGCTTTGTTTTAAGTCCACGCAGCGCCCCTACGCAGACTATAGTTTCTTACCTTGTACCCTACAGATTCTATTGTCTTGGGTGAAATGCTGGTTTATTTGCGCTATCAGACAAACCTACTTGAGGAAATCGTATTTTCAAGATGAACCAACTTCTTCTATGCTGTGCAACGGTTTTCGCTTACCAATAATCGTATTGCTACTGGTCAGAGGCTTAT
>JAJAZG010000012.1 GCA_026785865.1 Pseudanabaena sp. CAN_BIN31 | reverse complement strand
GCTTGCAAATGTTCTTTTAGCTCTTTGCTTTCTGCTTCTGTCATTTTTGTTACCCTCTTTTTTTATTATCCCCTCATTCTCCCTTTTTGCTCCCTTTTTTGCTATCCGTATTTATACCTATTGCATAACTGAGATGCTCCCGATGTGGGCAATGTCAAACTAACTATCCATATATCAAACTTGATGGGGCTAATCTTGAAATTAACGATCGCTCAGTTGGCTGGTGCGATCGCGTATTTGGACGTGATGTACTGGCTAGTCCTTGTTTTGATGATCATAATTCTCAGTTCTATGTTTGTTCTAATTGTGGAAGTTGTGGCAATTCTTCACAGTCTAGATCCTATTCTTGTCAGCGCTGTCAGCAATTCCCATAACAAAACCAAATTTTATAATGAGAATTGATACAGCGATGCTTATCGAATATGTAATAATCAGATTTTAGGATTTTTTGAGAAATAGATTTAAGTAAGGATTTATGCAACCCCAGAATCAAGCTCAGGCCCTGCCAGAACAAGGACAGTTAGTCAAAGTACGCGGACGGACTTTTGCGGTGATGAATGTCCAAGCTTCGGGTATGACTGCGAATCCTGTCCATCTTGCTAAATTACCAATTCATCACCTGCTGACGCTTGCCTCCGTTGAGGATGAGGGAGTGGGCGAAGAACTAGAGGTGATTTGGGAACTAGAGAATGGCGCGAAACTGTTTGAAGAAAGAGAATTACCCTATCCCGATGCTTTAGATCGTCCTGAAGTATTTTCGGCTTTTTTGGATGCGGTGAAGTGGGGAGCAGTATCTCAGGGTGATCGCCAGATTGTGCAGTCACCCTTTCGCAGTGGCATCGAGATTGAAGATTATCAGCTTGATCCTGTGATGCGGGCCGTGCAGATGCCGAGGGTGAATTTGCTGATTGCCGATGATGTGGGCTTGGGGAAAACCATTGAGGCGGGATTGGTGGCGCAGGAGCTAACCTTGCGCCAAAGGGCGCATCGCATTTTGATTGTTTGTCCGTCATCTTTGCAGGTGCAGTGGCAGGAGCAGATGCGCGACAAATTTGGCTTAGACTTTCGGATTGTGAATAGTGAATTGATGCGCGACCTACGGCGGCGGCGGGGGCTGCATACTAATCCTTGGGGGCATTATCCGCGATTGATTACTTCCATTGACTTTATCAAGCGCGATCGCCCATTGCGGTTATTGCGTGAATCTTTACCATCGGAAGGTGAGTCAATTTATCCGCGTAGAATCGATCTATTGATTGTCGATGAAGCCCATAATATTGCACCATCAGCAGGGGGAAAATATGCGATCGATTCCCAGCGCACGGGGGCGGTGAGATTTTTAGTACCCCATTGTGAGCATAAATTATTTCTCTCGGCAACGCCACACAATGGCTATAGCGAGAGCTTTACGGCGCTGTTGGAACTATTAGATTCTCAACGTTTTGCAAGGGAAATCCCCCCCGATCCTAAGCAATTGAACTTGATCATGATCCGTCGGCTGAAGCGGGAATTGCCGCCAAATTGGGATGGCAAACCGCGCTTCCCTGAGAGATGCTTGGAGGCGATCGCTGTTCCTTATACCGATGCAGAACGCGCTGCTAATCATAAATTAAATGAATATACTAAATTGCGAAGAGAAGGAGCGACTAACAAACTAGAGCAAACTGCGACAGAGTTTGTTTTGAAGTTACTCAAGAAGCGGTTGTTCTCTAGTCCTCAAGCCTTTTTGACTACTTTAATCAAGCATGAAGAATCCCTCAAAAAAGGGAAGAATTTAGCAAAACGCTTAGCAACGCCAACAGTGGGACTATTGCGGCGGCAGATTGATGATATTGAAGAAGAATTTGCCGATGATGATCTCTATGAAGAATCAACATCAGAGGCGATCGCTACGAGTACATCCATATGGCGATCGCTGTCGGCTCAAGAACAAAATATAATCACTGAGTTAAAAACTTGGGCTGAGCAATCATCGCGTCAAACCGATAGCAAAGCCGATCAGCTATTAGCATGGATCGCTCAACATATTCATGTGCATGGGCAATGGTCAGATCAGCGCGTAATTATTTTTACGGAATATCGAGCCACCCAGAAATGGCTGGCGGATTTGTTGCTTAGTCGTGGTTTAGGGCAGGGCGATCGCTTAATGATTCTTTATGGAGGGATGAATAGCGACGATCGCGAAAAAGTGAAGGCAGCCTTCCAAGCCAATCCCAAAATTTCGTCTGTGCGGATTTTACTAGCTACCGATGCCGCATCTGAGGGTTTAGATTTACAAAATTACTGCTCGAAGTTAATCCATTACGAAATCCCTTGGAATCCTAATCGAATGGAACAGCGCAATGGGAGAATTGATCGACATGGACAAAGAGCTGACAAGGTGATGATCTATCACTTTGTCGGTCAGGGCTATCAAAATCAGGTGACTCAAGATGTGAAGGTGGGCGATCTCGAAGGAGATTTGGAATTTTTGATGCGGGCGGCGTTGAAAATTAATAATATCCGTGAAGACTTGGGCAAGGTCGGCCCTGTGATCGCCGCACAGGTGGAAGAGGCGATGCTCGGTAAGCGGGTGTTTCTGGATACGGCTCAAGCCGAAAAGGACTCCGAACCGATGCGCCGCTTGCTCAAGTTTGAGCGACAGGTACAAAAAGAGATTGCTCAACTTAAGGAAAAACTCGATCGCACCCGTCAGGATCTCCGCCTCGAACCAAGCAATATTCAATCGGTTGTGCAGGTGGGCTTGCGCCTAGCAGGTCAGCCCGAATTAATCCCTATTGATGGCGATCGCGAAGTTTTTCATTTGCCAGCTTTTCGCGGTAGTTGGACGGTGTGCAATCAGGGCTTAGCCCATCCCCACACAGGCGAAATTCGTCCAATTACGTTTAACCCCGATCGCGCTAGAAATCATGATGATGTAGTACTTGCTCACCTCAATCATCGACTGGTACAGATGTGTTTGCGACTGCTCCGTGCTGAAGTCTGGCGGCGCGGAGAAACCAAAAAGCTAAGTCGCGTTACGGCGCTGCAAATTCCTAATCATCTTATTACTGAGCCTGTGGTGGTCGTTTATGGGCGGTTGGTGATTTTGGGAAGCGATCAACAGCGTTTGAATGAAGAGGTGATTACGGCGGGGGGCGTGATCCGTGGTGGAAAGTTTGTGAGGTTGAATGTATTGGAACTAGCGCAGTTATTGCAAAATGCTACGCCTGAGCCAGTACCAGATGCTTTTATGCAGAAATTAATTGGGCTTTGGGATGTTTATGCGGAACCGTTGAAAAAGCATCTCGAAAGTCGGATGGGCGATCGCCAAAATTCTCTGCAAAAGCAATTAGCTGATCGCGCTCAACAGGAGATGGCGGATATCCAAACGATTCTCCAAGAATTGCAGAAGAGTATTGAAAAGGAGCTTACGAATACTGAGAAACCGCTTCAGCTTGATTTGTTTAGCTCTGATGAGAGGGAACAGTTTGAGCGCAATCGTCAAAGTTTGGAATTGCGGCTGAGACAAATCCCTGATGAAATCAACAAAGAGCAGGAGATCATCCGTCAAAGGTACGCTGACCCGCAGCCAAGGTTATTCCCCTTAGCGATCGCTTTTCTTGTACCACCAAAGTTGTTTTGAGTAAGCCAATGTAGGGGCAATTCATGAATTGCCATTACATTGGTAATTGTCTATAGGCTTTGGCGAGGCGTACCCAATGTTCTAATTTTGCATTGATATAGTTACTTGATGAGTTGGTATTTTAACTATTCTCGCAGTCGTGTTTTAAGATATATTTAGTCTCGGAGATGTCAGTCAATGATGAAATCGCAAAGAATTATGTTTAATCCTGATGTGATGGGTGGTAAGCCCTGCATTCGAGGAATGCGGATCACGGTGGGAACGGTGGTTGGTCTTGTGGCGGCTGGATATTCTGTAGATCGGATTTTGGAAGCTTATCCGTATTTAGAGAAAGAAGATGTTTTTGCGGCTTTGGCTTATGCTGCTTGGCGATCTGAAGAATATGAACTCAATTTAGCAACTGCATGAAGATTATCATTGACATGAATTTGAGTCCGCTTTGGAACTTGAGTCTGGAGCTTTGATTAGTTTAGATTTAAATCGGGCTAAGATTAGAATTTTGCCAATTTAGTTTTTTGATTTTCTTTTGATTTTTTATCAGGTTTTTTATGTCGATCGCCCGTCATCATGCTGAATGGTTAAGTCTTGTTGATATTGTTGGTTCATTTTTGAGCATGGAGGTATTGCTAGAGGTATTTCCGCAGGGGTTGAGCGCCCATGATAGCGAGCATTTTGGGCTGTTAAAACAGGCTTATCAGGAATGGGGAAATGCCCAGAAGGAACTGGCGATCCATCGGGCTTGGGTGTCATGGGTGCTGAGCAATACGTTGGGTTACCCGCAGGAATATTTGAAGGCGGGGCAGGAGATTGCTAATCATTGGCGGGTGCGGGTGGAGCAGCATCAGGAAACCCTTACGCCTGATTGGGTATTGGTTGATCCTGAAGTTAATCGTCCTGAGTTGTTGATTCAGATATTTGAGCCGAGTCAAAAGCTGGAGGGAACCTATAGGGGATCGGTGTGGGCGGCTTCACCTGTGACGCGGATGGTGGAATTGTTGCGGGGGTTGCGGGTGCATTTGGGGTTGATTACCAATGGCGAAGAATGGATGTTGATTTATGCGCCGCAGGGTGGGACTTCAGCTACGGTGTCTTGGTATGGGAATATTTGGATTGAAGAGAAGATTACTTTACGCGCTTTTCGGGATTTGCTAGGTGTAGAGCACTTTTTTGGGGTGCAGGAGCAGGATACTTTAGCGAGTCTGTGCGATCGCAGTAAGAACTCGCAGCAGGAAGTGACTGACCAACTGGGCTTACAGGTGCGGAAGGCGGTGGAAATCTTGATTCAGAAGTTGGCGGAAATCGATACGGATCATCAGGGGCGAATGTTGGCGCGGGTGTCGATGCAGGAGCTATATCAGGCGGCTTGTTTTGTGATGATGCGTTTGGTGTTTTTGCTATGTGCGGAGGAGCGCGGGCTGTTGCTTTTGGGAGAGGAGCGCTATGACAAAAATTATGCGGTTTCGACTTTGCAAGAAAATCTCAGGGCGATCGCTGATCATAGTGGTGAAGAGATTTTAGAGCGCCGCCATGATGCTTGGTGTCGGTTGATGGCGCTATTTCGGGCGGTGCATGGGGGCGTATATCATCAAAATTTTAAGTTGCCAGCCTATGGTGGTAATTTGTTTGATCCTGATATGTTTCCCTTTTTAGAGGGCAGATTTGAGGGGCATGATGAGCCGATCGCTGTGGATAATCGCACGGTGTTACATTTGCTGGAGTCGTTGCAGATTTTGAGGATTAAGGTGGCGGGGGGTGTTTTTGAGCCGCGCCGTCTCAGTTTTAAGGCGATCGAGGTGGAGCAGATCGGTCATGTCTATGAGGGTTTGCTCGATCATCAGGCAGTGCTGTCGAGTTCAACGGTTTTGGGTTTGGAGGGAACCAAGAATAAGGAGCCAGAGTTGTCGCTAGAGGCGTTAGAGGCTTTGGCGGCGCAGGGTGAGGAGGTGTTGATTAAGTTTCTGAAGAAGGAGACGGGAAGGGGTGAGGGGGCATTAAAAAAATTATTAATATTTGATAGCGCGGAAGCGCTATCAAATATTAATTTAGATATTAATTTATCCCATTACGAAGAGTCACGTTATTTGACTCGTTGTGGTAATGATTTGGCGCTTTGGCATCGGGTTAAGCCTTTTTATCGGTTAATTCGCAAGGATACGCGGGACTATCCTGTGATCATTAGTGCGGGGTCGGTGTATGTGACGGCGGGGACAGATCGGCGGGAGTCGGGGACGCACTATACGCCGAAGGCGCTGACGGAGGAGATTGTGCGCTATACCTTGGAGCCGTTGGTATATGTGGGGGTGAGTGAGGGTTTGCCGCAGGGTGAATGGAAGTTAAAGTCACCGCAGGAGATTTTAAGCCTAAAAATTTGCGATCCGACTATGGGTTCGGGCGCATTTTTGGTGCAGGTTTGTCGCTATTTGGCGGCGCGGTTGTTGGAAAGTTGGCTGGGGTTGGAAAGCTCTCACTCCGCCTCTCCCAAAGGGAGAAAGGGAACAAAAGTTCTTTCTGGCTCCCCTCTCCCAAGGGGAGAGGGGCTGGGGGTGAGGGCAATTTTCACTGTATTCGGCAATATCTCTAAGCCTGATCTTGATGAGCCGTTGATTCCTGTGGAGGATTTGGATCGGTTGATTGTGGCGAAGCGGTTGATTGCGGAGCGCTGTGTGTATGGTGTGGATAAGAATCCTTTGGCGGTGGAGATGGCGAAGTTGTCGCTGTGGTTGGAGACTTTGCAGAAGGATAAGCCGTTTACGTTTGTGGATCATGCGTTGCGCTGTGGGGATTCGTTGGTGGGGGTGACGGTGGAACAGTTGCGGTTTTGGGATTTGGATGTTTCGAGTCATGTGCATCAGTTGGGGATTGGGATTAATGAGGTGTGGGTGAGGATTCGGGAGGCGATCGCTAAGCGGATGCAGCTTGAGAGTTTTGCGGTGAATTCATTAGAGGATCGGGTCAGGAAGGAGATTTTGTTGATGGAGTCTCAGGCGCGGCTGAAGGATCTCAAGGATCGGGCGAATTTGTTGGTGATGTCCTATTTGGCGGGTTGCAAGCGATCGCAGCAGGATGATCTGCGCCGTGAGTTGCTGTTGGTGGCGAATGGTGAGGCGGATGTGAGTGGCGCTCAGCGTGAGTTGTTGCCAGATCTGGAGGCGTTGCGCCCGTTTCATTGGGAGTTGGAGTTTCCTGAGGTGTTTTTGCCCTCGATTAGTCAGGAAACAACGGGCAAGGGGCTTAAGCCCCTTGTTTCTTTGATGAGTGAGGGCGGCTTTGACGCAATCTGTGGTAATCCGCCGTTTATGGGTGGGTTAAAAATTTTTAATAGCTTTGGTGAGCCTTATCGTGATTATTTAGTTGAGTATTTGGCTAATGGGGAAAGAGGAAACAGGGGAACAGCAGATTTTTGTTCTTACTTTTTCTTGCAAGTGTTTAAATTACTAAAAAACACAGGTTTTAGCGGTTTGGTTGCCACTAATACTATTTCTCAAGGAGATTCTAGAAGAATTGGATTAGATCAAATATTTGAACAAAATGGATCAATTTATCGGGCTGTTCCTAGTCGTCCTTGGTCGGGTACTGCGGCGATAGAAGTGGCTTATGTTTGGTTTACAAAAAAGAATTGGGAAGGAAGTCATTTCTTAGATGATAAATCTGTGAGTGGAATTAATCCTTATTTAACAGTTCCAAATCAGACAGTTGGCAATCCTCATAAACTAGAAGCTAATAGTGGTAAGTCTTTTATCGGTTCATTCGTTTTAGGGATGGGATTTGTGCTTAAACCAGAAGATGCTAAAGCTTTAATTACGAAGAACTCTAAAAATAAAGATGTTTTATTTCCTTATCTCAATGGTTCAGATGTCAATAGCAATTATGATCAATCTCCTTCGCGATGGGTCATTAATTTTTTTGATTGGGCATTGTCGCCAGAACATGATGATCCCAAAAAGCCTAAGGGTGCGCCCTATGCTTCTGACTATCCTGATTGCTTAGAAATTGTTGAAAGACTTGTTAAACCTGAACGTCAAAAATTAAATCAATCTATTTCGACTCAGAAAAGAAGAGCTAATTATTGGTGGATATATGGTCAACACGCTCCAACCCTTTATGCGACGATCGCCCACTGCGATCTGGTTTTAGTTTGTGCAAGAGTAACCAAAAATTTGATGTTTGCATTTGCTCCTAAAAACTATGTGTATAACGAAATGCTAATAGTTTTTAATGAATCAAAATATTATCTTTTTTCTTTTCTTCAATCTTCAATACATGATTCATGGTCATGGCAAAACTGCTCAACTTTAGGCGCAGGAATGCGATACACTCCCTCAGATTGTTTTGAAACTTTCCCATTCCCAACCCTCACCCCAGAAACAGAAACCGAACTAGAAACCATAGGCGAAAAATATTACAACCAGCGTCAGCAGATCATGCAAAACACCCAACTCGGACTCACCAAAACCTACAACCGATTTCATGAACCCAATGACACCGATCCAGAAATAGAAAAACTGCGACAACTGCACATAGAAATGGACTACGCAGTTCTGAAAGCCTATAGATGGAAGCCCTCACCCCCTAGCCCCCTCTCCCAAGGGGCGAGCGGGGACAAGAACGATCTCTTACTCCCTCTCCCCTTGGGAGAGGGCTGGGGTGAGGGTCTAAATCATGACTTCCATCAAACCAAACAAGGACAAAGATTTACCATCAGCGAAACAGCGCGGCGCGACATCCTCGATCGCCTTCTTGCCCTCAATCATGCCAGATATGCCGAAGAAGTCAAAGCAGGACTCCACGACAAAGCAAAAGGGAAAAAGAAAAAAGAAAAAGTAGCGATCGAGGGGCAGTTTCAGTTAGATGTTTAGGGACAAGCCATAACCAACGGCTACAACAGCAAACAAAAAATTCTCGACCTCATTCAACAAGTCAAACAAGAAATTATTATCGAAAGGGTTTGGTACAACCCAATTTAACCAATCATATCGCAATCAATTAATAAGCAACCTATAATATCTATAGAACCTATAGAATCTATAGACAATGAATAAAAGCAAAACCATATCTGCCCATGTCACCAGTGAAACGATCGCCAAAATCGATCACCTTGCCAAACTCGAAAACCGATCAAGATCGCAACTAACAGGCGCAGTTGTAGAACTAGGCGGCGACCTTCCCCATGAAGCATGGACAGCATTACTTCAGATCAAAGGGATGGGAACCACCGAAGATTGGCAAGCCCTACAGCAAGACCTCACCCGCACCCTCCTCAATCATCGCTATCGACTACTGCAACAGAAAATATCAACTCAAGGCGATCGGCAATGGCTCGACACCCTAAAAACCGAAGACGACATCCTGAACGCTGCCGTATTACTGACTCAACATGGCTAAAATTTCGCGATGGTGTCTCGATCTCAATATTTGGTGTGCTGCCATCCTCGCCGATCTCAAACAAAACCAAGGATCAGCTTGCCAAAATTTAGTAAGCATCGTCCAAACAGGCAAAAGTCATTTTGGCTCAGTCGAACTGATCATTTCATGGGGAATGCTCAATCGTTTACAAGAAGTTCTACTTCGCCTGCAAATATCTCCAGAATACGCCATTAACTATATTGGTAATATTCGTGCTTACACCAGCCTAAATCCTAGCCTTACTCTGGGCGGCACAGGTGTTATTCCCCTTCAAGATATAGAAGATCGTCATGTTCTCGAAACCGCGATCGCAGGAAAAGCTGACTTTTTGATTACCGCCAATTTTCAAGATTTTCAATCTAAAGAAATCCAAATAATCACACCATTCCGACATTATCTATATCAATTACCTAATCATAAAATTCATATTGTTCATCCTTATCTAATGATGGAATGGATTAGAAAAGAGATCTAGATGTTAAGATAGGCGGCGCAAAGCGCCGCCTATCTTAACTATTTAAAAACTAACGAAACGGAATCAAAATGCGATCGCGGATTAAGACATCAAAGGTTTTATGAATCTGCTTCGCCAACTTCGCTTGATCAGTCAATAAACCTAGCTCCAAATTAAGATTTAGCGCATATTGCGTCAGATTAGCGCTACTAATCAACACCCGATGGCGATCGCTGATGACACCCTTAATATGCAAAGAGCCATACTTCCCCTTCGAGTTGACAGGTCTACGCCCCACAGCCCAATAATAAATCTGTAATTGCTCGATCATCTCAGGTGGGAAAGTTTGCAAAATGCCGAAGGGAATTTTTTCAGAGCGTTCTGGCATTTCCACAATCATCGTAATCGTTACCTGACGCGCCAGAGCCTTAGCGATCGCCGCCACAATTTCAGGAATATCATAAACCGCAAAGCTAATCAGCAATAGCTCCTCATGGGTTTGATGGATTAATTCCAAAATCGTTGGTTCCGTTTGACGGTTCCATTCTCCCGTCTCATTAGGCATCGTCCAGATCGGCTGTACCTCATAGGCTTTTTGCAACTCTCTTCCCATTTGCAACGTCGCCAACAAAGCCAAATGCAGCGCCGCCGCCGTCACCTCAGGATGTAGTTCTTGCCATAGTCCCACAAATTGATAAATGCGATCGCGCAATTCCTGAGATGTAACTTTTTGCGATAGCAAATACTTCCAATAGTCAGCTTTACCATCAGGAATGATCGCCATGATTTTAATTAATTCTGGCAATAGGCGATCGGGCAGTGCGATCGCTAATCCTTTAAGCGCATCAACAAAAATTTGGTTATACATAATGAGAATATTGTGGTGCGGCTTTGCCACACCACAATAAATTTTAATCTTTGTGATGAAACTTTACATAGCTCTCCAAGACCGCGTTCATACGAGATTGATAACCCTTCTTACCATTCTTTTGGAAAAACTGTAAAATCGATTGCTTCACGCGCAAAGTCACAGGCGTAGTCAAATCAGGTGAGACTATTTCGGCTTTTGACCAAAATTGCTCATCCAATTCCTCTGTATCTGAATAATCAATATCTTCATCGGCTAAGTTCGCTAGATATGATTCCTCAGCTTGGCTAAGTTGAGGCTTATGTATAGGATCAGCAATATATTCAACGATTTTCATAGCGATTAACCTCTCTCGTATTTGCTTTTCGTGCAGAAATGAGTCGAATCTTCGGTGAACGCAGCGTAAAGGTAACTACATATACACGGTTATCAATTTTCGCCAAAGTTATGTAGCGATTTTCTTTATAATCCTGACGATGATCTAGCACTGTTATACGTTGAGCATCATCGAAGGCTCTAGTGGTAAACTCAAAACCTACGCAGTGCTTAATTTGATTGAGCTTTGCTTTTTCTTCATCCCATTCAAACATAAATTAATGTTAACACAATTTGTACATACAATGCCTTGCATTATTATCTTCTTGGGCTTGTCTATCTACTCAGATGAAGAAACAAAGATCTGTTTTAGAGAAGGTAGGCACAAGCAAAGCCCGATCTAAAAACTTGTTGCCCCTCTCACAGGAAGTCTCAGGACTAAATAAACAGGCGTGACAGGCTGCCCAATGCAAAGAAACCCGATCATCCGCAGGATCATGCTCGGCACAGAGTGGGTCAGAGGTGCAGATGCGAATGGACTCAAGGGCTTGCTGGATATGGCGATTAAGCCTCGGCGCTTCGCCAAGATGTACCAGACCACCCAATGTGCCTTCACTATCAGGAGCCGATGTGTAAATGAGTAGCCCTGCCTGTGCTTCGCGATCGCCACTAGCCGCCTGTGCATAAATTCGCTCGCGCAGACTAGCCGCATTGTAGCCACATTCAAGCGCAAACTGACGCATTAGGGCATGGGAAAAGGAATGGATTAATAGATAACGCATATCGGGAGTCGAAATTTTATCGACAAGTTCAGGATTGCGCTGATTGAGCCAAGTTTTATGGGCTTCTTTGACTTGAATATGTTGCTTTTTGAGGGCGGGTTTCTGTTCCCATGCTTGCAGCGCCTGCTCATTAAATTCAATAAAGATTCCTTCGCCGCGTACCTCCATTGCAGGAACCCAAGCTGGTTTATGGCGACTGATGGGCGCTCGATATTCTTTTGGGACTTCGCCAGTATCTGTAAAGTCGCCAGGCGACTGAATGCGGGTGAAACCAATCAGAGATCGCACTTCTCGCAATTTCTCTACCAAGATCACTTTAGAAATTAATTTTTGAAAATCCATCGGTGGCGCGATCGCCTTCAGTCGCCAGTCTTTGCCCCGATCCTCAATTCCTGTCACGCTCTGAAATTTGCGCCATTCGGGAGTTTTTAAATCATTGGGAGAAAGACGATCATCTTTTCCTTGACTAGAACCGCACTGACGATTAGCGATCGCTTGCCAAATATCAGCAATATCGTAATTCTCTAACTCGTAGGCTTTACCCTGCTTTTGTAAAACTTTGAGCAAGATTTTTAACGTATCTGGACTGTCTGCTTCTCCCAAGGTCAGCCAATGACTATCAATATATTGTTCCAATTTATTCTGCGTAGAATTAGGAATCGATAGCGCCGATAGACTGAGGGAAAACCAACTATTGGAAGCTCCTAACAGCATGGTTTTCATTTGGCGATCGCAGTTATCATCAAAGTCGCGCAAATGGGGATGCCGACCACGACAACGGGGCATATTTTGTTTGCCCGACAGCCCAAACGCATCGGACATCCGCCGACTCGCCTTACAATTTTCGAGATCGCACTTGATCACAATATCGGTAACGGCTCCCGACACGCTCGGCTCAATCAACCTTAGCGATCCATTGCAGTCACTATTACCACGATGTACAAAATAGCGCCAAGGAAAATCATCAAGATGTCCTTTCTCACAGGCCGTAAGAAATCTTACAGGAATTACTTTCGGCGCGATCGCCTTATTGCAATTGGTGTGGTAATAAGCAGCTTCACTATGGCGATTGCGGTAAGTTTTTAATTCAAAAAGTCCGTCGGTAATCGGCGCAAGCAAATCGCACTTAGGGCATACCATCCAAGTCGGAAATGGCGCAACAGGAATCCCTTCAAGGTTGGGTTGATTACTAAAAGATCTAGGACTTAGCTCTTCTTGAGGAATCGGTAAACTGACTAATTCTCGCACCTGCGAACCGAGTTGCTGCTGCACCGCCGTCAGCAATCGCTCTTCCGTGATGCATTGCGTATGCTGGCGCTGCCAGTCTTCTAAGCCCATCACCATCGCCGCTAAGTTTGGCAAATCAGCGATCGCGCCGATGCCATAGCTAAACATAATCTGACTAGGACGAAGTTCACCAATACGATATTTGTTCATATAGCTGTTACTCTTTGGGTTCTGGGTTTCATTTTATGCCTCAATGAATGGTACTGGTAGGCGATCGCTTTCATTGTCAGGGGGTTGATCGTTAAAGATCAGTGGAGATGCTGGCTCAACATTGCGAAGTGAATTTAAACAGGCAAAGGTCGCATCAGGATCTTGAGCAATATTTTTTAAAAGGGAAACCGTTGTGCCACCACGACTCGAAGCCTTGAACTGTAATCTTGTCCCCGCGTCCTTGGGCTTGGCGGCACTTGCCCATTTGTCGCGCAATCCAGACAGCTTATAGAGTATCTCTTCCCTTAATTCAGGATTTTGGAAACTCTGACTAATGCGATCGGCGATCGCATTCATACTGCTGACAAGATCGGGATGGTCAAAATTTTCTGAGGTCATCCTTGCGGCTCCGTCCTCATCATTAAACTCAAAACCACTCAGCCGCACCAATGACACAAAGAGCGCCGCCAACCCACGATCCAAAGCTCCCGAAGAGAACGGTGTAACTGAGAGTGGCTCAACGTGTTGATAGAACGTGGCGTGATAATGCTCAAACCTTTCATAGTGAGAGAGATCCCTAGGTCTTGCCCAGTTATAAACCGTCAAAACTAAACCGGGGTAACTGCGTCCCACCCGTGATGTCGCTTGGATATATTCCGCCGTATTTTTTGGTTGACCGCAAGTAACCATCAGCCCTAGCCGCTTTACATCCACACCAACAGAGATCATATTAGTTGCCAAAACTACATCAAGGGCAGTTATCTTTTTCTTATCTTTCTTTGATTCTGCACTTAAAACCTCAAACTTTTGTTCTAAAGCATCCAGAATCTTAGGAATGTCCGTAGAACTTTTGCGCGAAGTTAGCTCTTCGATCCGATTAGGACTAAGATAGCGCTTGGCTAATCCCCGTTTATCCATTTTTGGTAAACGTGTGGTAATGTCATCATCCACAAGACGGCGCATTCCGCCTAGCTCACGCAGAGAGTTGAAATATCCCACAAGCGTCATCCAAGGATCGGCATCATAACCATCATCCATGAGTTGCTGGGCTGCCGATAGCGCCACTAAATAGACGCGAATCAGGGCTGCTTTGAGACGACGGCCAGGAGCGCAAATTCCTAGATACAAGCGCCCAGAATGTTCATCGCTAGGTGGACGTTGCCGAGAGAAAAAATTGTCTTCAATATCGATCGCCTGTGGTGGAAATATACTCACCTCCCGTAAAAACAGTTGATGCACTTGATTTTTTGCTTGACGAATCGTTGCTGTTGAAGCAATCACTTTGGGGCGCACGGGCTGACCATCAACATCCCATGTGCAGAGGCGATCGATCGCGGTTTCATAAAGTCCGACCATGCTGCCCAATGCGCCGCTAATCAAGTGCAATTCATCCTGAATGATTAGGTCAGGGGGACGCAGGGGCAGGTGCGGTCTAGTTTTTGCGGCAGGTAAATTCCCTTTCTTAGGATGACTATCACTGTCTTCTAGGTCAGGACATCGAAAACCATGGCGATCGCAATAGCCGTTCACCTTCCCAAATAGCATCTGGGTTTTGCCATTCCAAGGCATCTGCGCGAACTTATCGACTGTGGCAATCACCAGAGAAGGTAAGCGGCGATAGATTTCTTCATCGACCACCACAATCGGTAAGCCCTCATTAGGCGATTGCTTGCGACTGAAGGCACATTTACCCAAGCGATCGCTGCAATAGACAAGAGTTCTACCAATATTTTTTTCAAAGGAAAGTACTTCAATATCTTTCCCCGCATCGATCGCAGTTCCACACCAAGGACAATTAGTAAGTTGATGAGGAGTGCCAGAGGAGCCACTAGAGAAGCCGCCATAGTTTTGTCCCTGATTCTGTCCCTTTTGTTGTTTAATTACCTCTTCACTCTGCGCTGTCCAGTTAGGTGTACTGTTATTTCCCACCCATAGCCCAATCCTAAAGGGTTCTGTTCCCCATTTGACATGATCTTTCCGCCGCAGCGATTCACAGGCACAGATTAATGTCGTAGCACGTTGAAACTGTTGCAACGTCAGCAATCGCAGCGTATAGCGCATCAATACCGCCACGCCATGCTCACCGTCATGTCCAGCCACCACCCCCTGCAAGCGGCGCATCGCCAGCGTATAAGCAGTTAGTCCTAAATATGCCTCAGTCTTACCTCCGCCCGTAGGAAACCAGAGCAAATCACAGATCGCGCTCTGATCGACTTGGCGATCGCAATGGTGCAGATCGGTCAAACTCGGCAAATTAATTAAAATAAATGCAAGCTGAAAAGTCCGCCAGCTATAATTCTCAGGTTTCTCAAAATCATTGAGAGTATTCTCTTTACCCTGTCTTTTTTGTTCGGCATAGAGACTATGAATCCGTTGCTGAGCCATGACTGCATTCATAAACTGAAAGGCTTCTACAGCCTGTGAATTCCATGCTAATAAATCAATACCTTCTCGAATTCGCGAAAGAGCCTTTTGACAATCCTGAAGATTGCGATCGGCTGCCTGTTGATAAAATGCTGGACTGATAGGCAATTGCTGTTTATTTTGTTCCTGTTGCTGTAACCAATGCTCATAGGCACTTACAAGGGGATAAAGCATTGGGGTAAGAGCTTCAGCCTCGACTTGGGCGAGTACCTTCATGTCAAGAATTAGCCCTTTAAGTGCAGGAATCTCTAGCTCATCGGGTGGCGTGGTGTTGGGAACTATATGTCTAGGAATGGCGCTGGTGGTGAGACTAATAGCGCGATCGCGTTGTTTTAAGGAACTAGCAAGCTCAACTTCCGCATGAACACTAGTATTATGTCCTACCGCGAATTCCACACAATTCCGATAAAGCAGTTGTAAAGACTCCTGTTCATAGCGAATATCAGTATCGAGGCTGTCACTGCTGGTAAGCGGTTTGCGGATAAAGATCGCCTGATGCGGACTACTGCCTTGCACTTTAATTTCTGGTTGAAACAGCCAAGCTGAATCCCGATTTTGCTTAGGCTCCGTTTGCCGATTTTCCAAAAAGATTGTCACAATCCAATTGCGATCAATTTTGCGACAACGTACCCGCACGATCACTTCAGGCGCATTTTCGCGATCAGGTTGCCATTCAATACTATTTTTAGACTTTGCAAAGATGTCTGCTAACTTAAATATACGAAAACCCTTAATTGGCGTGCGCTGCCAAACATTTTTAGAATCGCTTGCATCTGGGTTAATTACAGAGCTTTTGCCTTTGCGATAACATCCCCAACTAGCGGCGATCGCCATCTCGTCAAAATTACCATCTACACAAAAGCTCAAACCCATAGACGATGGAAATAAGCTGCTAGGCGGTGCGACTTCTTCCGTATCACCATCATCGCTATTCTTTTTACCTGCGATCGCCAGAAGATCCTGTTGAGCAGGATCTTCTTCTTGGGTAATATCTATTTCATCGACTTGGTTGTCAATTTGATCGCTAGGCGTAACTTTGATATAGCGTTTAGAGGGGGCGATCGCGCCGACTAGATATCGTTCAGTGACGCTACGCTCATCTGTATCTGGAACTTCTTCATTTTCCCCATTCACAGGACCCAACAAATCCTTATAAATCATCTCCACCAACTTCTCACGAATTTTCCTAGGCGTTGGCTTTTGGAGAATATTGCCCCTATCTAGTTGCTGTGATGGAAATTTATTAAGAATTCTATTAACTCGCTCCCCTAAACGATCTGAAATACTATCAATACCTAGACATATTTCATTCTTTTCGATATTTAAACCCTGAAGCAATATTTCTAAATTGCGATCGCTAATTTCTTCGACCAGACTCCAATCGAGTTGTACTTGTCCTGCTTGCAATTTTTGATTAATTTCTCTGAGATACTGTTCATCAAAGCCTTGGCGTGAAAGCTTAATAATCTGCATAATTTTGGATGTTTTTAGTCTATATTAATCTCTTTATTCTCTCATTGTAGGGGCTTGAGTAGCAATGGAACAAAAAACCGAGTTAAGGACTTTAAATTAATCGAAAGCTTATCCTAAAAGTGAGTTTGAGTAAAAAAGGACTCAGCAACACCATAGTTTGCTGACAAATAGTACTTTATATTCTTTGTAGGTTTATTTCTAAAAACACTCAAAAGTATTGCTCACGATTTAAGAGTAGATCGTTATAAGGGTTTACCAAGAAATAATAGATCCATTAATTAGGATATAATTGCAGAAACTAGAGAAAGGAAATAGGAATGATTGAAGTAAGAGACGAAGCGAAAAGGCTGTATAAAAAGACAGCAGAGAAACTGAAGGGAAGTG
>JAJAZG010000011.1 GCA_026785865.1 Pseudanabaena sp. CAN_BIN31 | reverse complement strand
TCAGCCCTGAGAGTGTCAAACACCTAACTAAATTCCATACGTTTAAAACCTGTGGTATTATTACACTTGGCAAAGCTAAACTAAAAGCTACAGAATGACTCCCCATGAGTGAGAAGCCTTTAAAGCTGCGAATCTCAGTTCCACCCGTTGAGGGGATCGAGGACATTCCCATCGCAGCAGTCGAAGTACTCGCTACAAAAATGGGGTTTAGTCCTGATGCTGTGCAAGATGTCGTACAGGCTCTTACGGAAGCTCTGGTTAACGCAGTTCTTTACAGTACATCTGATCTTGACGTGGAAGTTGTAGTTTTCGCAGCACATAACAGCCTAATTGTAGAAGTCCATGATCGTGGATCAGGTTTTGATGCTGATAGTGTGCCACCTCCTGATTTTGATTTGATATCCGAGATTGGTGTCAAAAATGGCGGTTTTGGTATACATATGATCAAAGCGCTGGTTGACAAGGTCGAGATCGAATCGACCGATCAAGGTACAACAGTCCGTATGAGTAAGTTTCTGTCTATCCCCAAACCCATTCTCCAACCATGACTCATTCCTCATTTTTACAAGATGAACTCAAGATCGTTGAACAGATTGATGGCGATCAAGTTATTCTCAGACTGAATGGTGCTTTGAGTGTAACCACAGTTCCATATTTCAGACAAGCCGTACAACCATTTATCGACCGTAAGCTATCGGCGATCGTATTAGATTTTGAAGGAGTGACGAAGATCGTCAGTAGAGGCGTAGGTGCAGCGATCGATATGGCAGTGCAAGCCAAAAAACAAGGCGGCAAGTTACGCTTAGAAAATGTTGGTAAATATGGTCGCTCACTTTACATTCAAGGTGTACATTTAGTAGCCGAAGTGCCTGAACTAGAAGGTTTTGAGCCATAATCTTTCCTAAATATTTAAGCGGTGCGGTGCAAAACACCGCACCACTAATTCTTAGTTAGTATTTTGTCTGTTGCTTTGCAATAGGTATAGCTTATAGAGATTTAAGGGGTATAGAGAAATCTTTGAAAGTGACGCTTTGAGTCACTTTCAAGGATTTCTCTAGGTTTTATGACAGCGCAAAGCGCTGTACTTGCCGTTTATACATATTGTTTGAGTGATAAAAATGAAAATCGTTAGTCGTAAATCCTTGGGGATACAATGTGTTTTCGACATCGGCTTAGTCCACGATCATAATTTTTTACTGGATAAAGGCTATATTGCCTCAAATTGCTTTAATAAGTCCCATAGCGTTGCCTATGGATATGTTACCTATCAGACTGCATATCTTAAGGCTAATTATCCTGTTGAATACATGGCAGCGTTGTTGTCTTCGGTCAGTGGCGACCAAGACAAAGTGCAGCGATATATTGCGAATTGTCGCAGCATGAATATTCCCGTTGTGCCGCCTGATGTTAATAGTTCTGGTGAAGACTTTACAACTCGTAATAGCCAAATTTTATTTGGATTAGCCGCGATTAAAAATCTTGGTGCGGGACCGATCGCCGCAATTTTACAGGCGCGTCAGGAGGCTGGGGCTTTTACGTCTCTGGCGGATTTATGTAGTCGCCTCGATTCGCGATCGCTGAATAAAAAAGCTTTAGAAGCATTAATTCAAACTGGAGCGCTCGATTTGCTACAGCCAAATCGCCATCAGTTGATGAATGACTTAGATATCACGATGGAATGGGCTTCGCGGCGGGCTAAAGAGCTATCTTCGGGACAGGGCAATATCTTTGATTTCTTTGGTGAAAGCAATAATACGAAAACTTTTGACACTGCCCCAACTACGACTCGCGTACAGGATTTCTCTTCTCAAGAAAAGCTGCGACTCGAAAAAGAACTACTGGGTTTCTACATTTCTGACCATCCGCTTAGTGTCGTCAGTCGTTCGGCGAGATTAATGGCTCCCATCAATCTTGGCGATATTCCTGAATCCTCAGAAACTAAGGTAGTTACCGCGATCGCCTTAATTCTTGAAATTAAAGAAGTCGTTACTAAAAAAGGCGATCGCATGGCAATTGTGCAACTTGAAGATCTCACGGGTAGTACGGAAGCTGTGGTTTTCCCCAAGACATTCGATAAAGTTAAGCATCTTTTGGAAAAAGATAAACGTTTGATGGTGTGGGGCAAAATTGATCGCCGCGATGAGCAAACTCAATTAATTATTGATGATATGCAGCCAATTGAGTCAGTGCGGATGGTGCGGGTCGAACTAACGCGAGAGCAAGCTAGCGATCGGCAAGTTTTGGAACAACTCAAAAAAGCTTTAAATCCTAATCCCAATTATGGCAATACCCATAATAATAATTTTAGCTATGGTAAATCTAATTACGGGAGAAATGAGCCCGATAATTCTTGTAAAATTCCTGTAATTGCCTCGATCGCATACATGCCGAAGTTAGTACGCTTAGGCAATCAATTTTGGGTTCAAGACGAACAAATTGCGGTTAAATCCTTGCAAGAAGCAGGATTTAAAGCATTTTACGACGCACTAATTACCAATAACTAGGTAAGTATAAAAATTAATAACTACTGTCAGCGACACAAATACCTTGACATTTAATGCCATTAGTTTTAGTACGCAAGCAGTGAGGACAGAGAATTGGTTCTTGATTAGGTTTATTGCAAGGTTGATTATTGGGTTGGGTTTGAGGTGTCATAATTTTTAGAGTTGAAGTATAGATTAAGGGTATAAAGTTCTCTTTTACCTTAGCATTTTGTCTAATAACTAATGTTACGGAAAAGTATTCAAATAGAGTAAAATTTAACTTATGAGTTTTTGGAAATGGTACGATCGCAATCTCTTATCAGCAAAGGAAAATAACGTAGCTATATATGAACTAGATTGGCTAATTTTAAGGCTTACTGATCTAGATAAATTAGATTTGAGATTGCGATCACCCAACACCGCACAAAAAATTACACCCGAACTATTAATTAATCTTGATCGCCTTTGGCAAAAAAGAATAAGCGATCGCATTCCTGTGCAGTACCTCACAGGCTCCGTCACATGGCGCGATCTAGAGTTACAAGTTACTCCTGCTGTATTAATTCCGCGTCCTGAAACTGAATTAATTATTGATATTGTTACTGAGAATTGCCGAGATGAGATTTATCAAAATGGAATTTGGGTTGATTTGGGGACTGGTAGCGGCGCGATCGCGATCGCCTTATCACAACTTTTTTCGCAAGCCAAAATCCACGCCATTGATTGCAGTCAAGCTGCATTAGAAATAGCAAAAAGTAATGCTTTAAAGAATCTGAACCGCGCACTGCGCGATTCAGATTTGGTAAAAATTCAATTTCATCATGGCAATTGGTTTGAGCCATTAGCTAACTTAAATCTAAAGAATAAACTTG
>JAJAZG010000010.1 GCA_026785865.1 Pseudanabaena sp. CAN_BIN31 | reverse complement strand
TTCTGAAGCCATCCGCTATTTCTGAATTTTACACAGTACTAGTACAGGGTGGCTGAAGTAACAAGACACTAACCACGGAACTTCCATTTAAAAGGTTTGGATAAAAGCTCATTGAAATAGCTGATAAAAGCAATAATTTTCTGACGCAAATGGTCAACAGATAAAAAGCTACTGCGACGCAATAAGCGTCTGGCAAGAATGCTAAACCAACACTCAACTTGATTTAACCAAGAACAATGTTTAGGAGTATAAACAAAATAAATACGATGACTTTTGTCAGCGAGAAACAAGGCGCGGGAAGGTTGAGTGCCAAGAATACCTGACTTACCTTTAACCCCAAGTGGGTCGGCAAGCTTACAGACCTCGGCAACCCACTCAACCAATGTGGCGGATTGATGAGTATTGAGATTGTCTGAGATAAAAATCCAACTGTCGGTGGGAGCGATCGCCACAGTAGTCGCGATATGGTTGGCAAAATCGGCTTCAGTGCGGGTCGCACCTAAAGATGGACTGATTACTTTACCCGTCGCCACTTCCCAGTTTGCAATTAGCGTCACTGTGCCATGTCGCACATACTCATGGTCAATCTTTTGCGGATGTCTCATTTCCATGGGCAGAATCACTCTTTCTAACGCTTGAATACCTGTCATCTCATCCGTGCTGATTACATGTGTACCTTGAGCGTGCAGTTGCGGCGCTTCTTCGTATAATTTACATACAGCTTTTACCTGCTGGTTTAACTCCGCTAAATTCTCAACGTCAGGATTCAGCCATCGCTGATATCGGGCTGGCTTCAAGCTACCCTCATTTTTAAAAAACGACCGACACTCCTTGTCGATATCTCATCTACGATCTCCCGTTTGATCACTTCCTGTCGCAATTCCCTTGGTGTCCAATGGCTCACTGGTCTACCACTTTCTTCGGGTTCTTCCTGCGCTACTAATAAAATCTTTAGGATTGTCTCCACTTCAAACTTCGCGGGGCAACCTGCCCTCGCTCGGTCATCCAGTATTCCCTCAATCCGTTTTGACTCTTCTTTGAAGCTTATTCCTTCTTGTTCTTGCTTCTCTAGCTCTCCTTGCACCTCCGACCATCGTTTCCGCCATACCCATATGCGGCTTCGACTCAACTCGAGCCTCTCGCCGATTTCTTTGCCACTCACCTGCTCTGAACCGAGCAAAATGATTTTTGCCCGTTCCACCAGTCTGGACGCTTTCGTCCGACTTTTACTTATCTCTTCAAGAATTTCTTTCTGTTGTTCGCTGACTTTGATCTCTATTGTTTTCGGGGCTGACATCTCTTTTTCCTCCTACTCACTCTCCCTCTATTATCGCCTATTTTTTCTCTTTCTCTTCTAATCTTCACGTTTCGTTACTTCAGCCAGCGTGTACTAGTCCTAAGTTATTTACTTTGATGAATAACAAAACTCGACAAACAGTAGTATCTCTAAATGAGAATCAAGTAAACATTTATGGTATGGTTGATATGATTGATGATGTTTATAGTGGTGTAAAAACATACAACAATAAAAAGTATATTAAATCTATAAATGGAACTCAGGGATATGAAGAAATAAAGCAGAATGAAATATATGACGGTGATTATCACAAAGACTTAATGATTGGATTAAAATGGAAACAGTCTTACATTATGTTTGAAAAAGGAGGTGAAAGTATTGACGAAAATGGTGACTTATCGCATATATACAAACCTTCAGATTTTTATATTAATTGGACTAAAGAAACGATTGATGAAATTAACTCTGCTAGCGGTTTAAGAAATAAAAATCGATATTTTGAAGAGGGAATAAGCTTTTCAGAGTCTGGAGTTTATTCTCCAGTATTTAGATATTTTTTGGGGTGTTTGTTTGCCAATAGCTGCCCAGTAATTTTCTTAAAAAACAAAGAATATGTTTTTTATATTCTTGCCATTTTAGTTTCGACTCCGATTCGTTACATTTTAAAAAATTACTTGAATCATACGGTTTATACTTTATTGGAAGACATTCGAGATATTCCAATAAGCAATACTATTTTTGAACAAGAGAAACTTTCAATAATTATTTCTAACGCAATAGAAAAATTAAAGAATGAACCTTCTGCTGATAGAAGCTTGTTTATTTTAGAAATAGATAAATTAGTCTATGAAGCCTATGGACTTAATGCCGAAGACATTGAAGAAGTCGAAAATTGGTATGCGCGTAGGTATCCTAAATTATCGCAAGCTCAAAAAGCTAATCTGCGTCAACTTGGCAAGAGTGACGATTATTTGCAGTTGTATGGGAAAAGGTAATTATGAATTATTGGCTCGTAAAATTCGCACCCTTTCGATATAGTTGGCAAGAGATTTTGCGTAATGGTAAATTTGAGATCTATTCCGTTCGCAATCCCCAAGCACGAAACAACCTCAAAGCGATGCAACTAGGCGATCAAGTGTTGTTTTATCACAGCCAAGAAGATAACTGCATCATGGGTAAAATGCAAGTAACTGTAACTGCTCACCAAGACCCAACTACTGACGATCCTAAATGGTTAAGCGTTACATTTGAAGCGATCGCTAGTTTTGAGAAGCTAATACCGTTAAGCCAAATTAAAGAGGTTAAAGAATTAGCACATATTGGTTTAATCAAGCATCCGAGACTGGCAGTAATGCCATTAAGTAAAAGTGATTTTGAAGCGATTGAAAGCTTATGAGTAATATTACTGCTGGTTAAGGCGATCGCGAGTGCGATCGAGAAGGCTGTAGGTGACGGCAATGATAAACTACTCTATATAAAACATGATGCTCACCGCTTAACCAAATATGCTTAGTACACTAGTTTGGACACCAGTTATCGGTGCGCTGCTGCTCGTCTTATTGGGAGCAAGACTCGACTCCCAAAAATTACGCCAAATATCACTCGGAATAGCGATCGCCACATTTGGTTGGTCGATATATCTACTTACAAAATTTGATATTAGTCTTGCGACTATCCAATTAAGCGAATCCCTAGCTTGGTTAGATCCGATCGGACTCAGCTATCGAATAGGTGTCGATGGGCTATCATTTCCACTGGTTCTACTGAATGGATTACTGATGATTGTCGCTGTCTACATCAGCAGTGATATCCAGCGCCCTCGGCTCTATTTCCCCTTATTATTAATCCTTGGCGGCGGCGTAAATGGAGCTTTTCTTTCCCAAAATCTACTCCTCTTTTTTCTCTTCTTTGAAGCTGAACTAATCCCTCTCTATCTCTTAATTGCCATTTGGGGCGGCGAAAGACGCGGCTATGCGGCTACCAAATTTTTGATTTATACTGCGATTTCAGGCATTCTCATTCTTGCTGCCTTTTTTGGGATGGCAGCTTTAGGAAGCGGTGATGCTGCTTTTACCTTTAACTATCAAGACTTAAATCTTGATGGCGTATCCAAAACCACGAAAGGAGTTTTACTTTTGCTCCTGCTCTTGGGCTTTGGTATCAAAATTCCGATCGTGCCATTGCATACATGGCTACCCGATGCCCACGTTGAAGCCTCAACTCCAGTTTCCACTTTACTCGCAGGAGTTTTGCTAAAGCTAGGAACCTATGGACTATTGCGGTTTGGATTGGGTTTACTGCCCGATGCATGGCAAGCGATCGCCCCTTTTCTAGCGGGTTGGGCAGTGGTCAGCGTCATTTATGGATGCCTCACCGCGATCACCCAAACCGACATGAAGAAGATGGTTGCTTATAGCTCTGTTGGTCACATGGGTTATATCCTTTTAGCCTTAGCCACCGCGACTCCCCTTTCATTACTCGGTGCAACCTTCCAAATGGTCAGCCACGGTCTGATTTCAGCACTCCTATTTATTTTGGTGGGTGTCGTTTATAAGAAAACGGGAACTCGCAATATCAACTCTCTCAATGGCTTGCTCAATCCCGAACGCGGCTTACCGATTACGGGTTCGCTGATGATCTTGGCGGCGATGGCAAGCGCAGGAACACCAGGCATGGTGGGTTTTATTGCTGAGTTTGTGATTTTCCGTAGCAGTTTTGCGGTCTTTCCTGTGCAGACTCTTCTCTGCATGATTGGCACGGGCTTAACTGCGGTCTATTTTCTAATCATGATTGATCGCGTATTTTTCGGTCGTCTTGCGGTCGAGCAAGTTGCCAATCAGCCGCCAATTACTAGTTTTCCTTTTGCGAAATGGCAAGAAAAATTTCCTGCGATCGCCCTCGCGCTGATTATTATTTTCTTTGGATTGCTGCCTAGCTATGCCACGAAAATGATCGAAAGTTCTGCATCGGCGATCGCGCCAAATCAGACTAAGCCAAATAAAATTGCTTTGATACAATCAAGTTAGGTGATCTCTAATAATAAAAGTACCCGATTTATTAAAACCAGAATGTGTTGGTGGGGGGGGGGGGGGGGGGGCCCCAAAAAAAAAAAAATTAAAAAAAAAAAAAAAAGGGGGTTTTTTT
>JAJAZG010000009.1 GCA_026785865.1 Pseudanabaena sp. CAN_BIN31 | reverse complement strand
CTTCGGTTTTCCACATGGACGGGGTATATACTCCCTTCCTAGTGAGAGATTAGACGTTTCGGCGCGGGGCGCCGCCACGCGAATTTTTTGGTTTTAAAATATTTTTTTTTAATTGGTATGGTGTATATAAATTTTTTAAAATTTTTTGAAAACAAAAAATTTAAAAAATTATTAAACACCATCCCCTTATAAAAAAAACACATAAAAACCAATATTTTCCCGTTGGGGGGGCCCCGCCCCCCAACGTCTAATCTTTCACTGAGAAGGGAGTATATACCCCGTCCATGTGGAAAACCGAAGTTTTCGATATGGACAAAAAGAAAAAACCGAAACGGGGCTTTGCCCTGCGACCGTCTGTAAGAACCACGGGTTTGATCCCAGACGCGGTATATCAACTTTTCTAGAGTATTTTAATGCTCTAGATAACTATTAAAACTATCTAAAAGGAGAACTGCATTGAAAGGTTTCTTATCTTCTGCCCCCGTTTTAGCCTTTGTCTGGATGACCATCACGGCTGGCGTACTGATCGTAGCTAACGTCTTATTCCCAGACACGCTGACATTTCCTTTCTAAATTTTGAATCTAGAGATTGACAATATGGCTATCTGTCGCCACTTGTATTAAGACAAACTAAAACCCAAAAAACAGATGCGGCGCTTAGCGCCGCATCTGTTTTTTGGGTTTTAGTTCTGATGTATTTAGCGGCAGCCATAAAAAAGGGATAGGACGTTTTATGTCCTATCCCTTTTTTATGGGCGTGATGTGTAATATTCGGGACGCAATTTCTGTAACTGCGCGTTTGTGTAATAGAAGTTGAGAATGCGATCGTAAGTCCAGCCCATGCGAGCGAGATTATAAGAACCTGTTTGACTCATACCCACTCCATGCCCCAATCCGCCACCGATAAAAGCATAACCAGTCAAGATTTTATCTTGATAAATTGGCTCTAGTCGAAAGAAAGTGCTGTCAGGTGGATCGAAAGCATCAATAATTTCATCCTTTCTGACGAAGATTTTACCAGTATCGGTAATTACTTCCATTTCTAATACTCGACCTGATGGCGATCGCTTCGACACTCGCAATTGTTTGATGATCTTAAAGTTAGTGACATTATCGCCTGAGAATCTCAAAAACTTTTTCAAGGATATTTGTAACTCGCCCAATGAGCCACTTTTGCGCCAACGTAGATTTTTCCAACCGACTTCATTAAATCCTTTTTGACGATCCAAAAATGCTTTTAAATTTGTATCGTCACTGATATCTGCCGATCGCTGACTTTCAGAGCGATTAGCCAGATCTAGCACCGATTGTAAGTAAGGACGCGGAGTTCCATCCCAAATATCGTTATAGTTTGCGGTAATCCCCCCAGTTGTCGAAGAGTAGAGCGCATCGATCGCCCGATTGTTATAGGTGAGAACTAAACCTCTAGTTTCGGCAATAGCGCGATCGGCAACTTCAGTCGTATTTTCTAGCCCTCGATAAACTTGGCATTGGGTATCGGCACAAAGCTCATAGTTATCTACCTGAAAACGATGCAAACTAGCTAATACATAAGTTCTTGCCAAAATTGCTTGGGCTTGGACAGCCGCATAGGGCGCATTGTAACCAATTTCATGGGGAACGACTCCCCGCACATAGGTTTCTAAGGAAACGTTATTCACCAAGGTAAAATTTTGATGGGCATTGGGTTGGAGCTTTAAAGTACCTGCATAAGCACGATTACTAATTTCGGCTTTATTTTCTTTTTGATAGCTAACTTCGACAACACCTGAACTACTACTAACATCAAGGCGATCGCGATTATAGCGAAAATCCCCAACTACAAATGAAGCGATCGCTTTTTGGGGAAGAATACGGCGATCAAGTTGGACAGTTAAATTACCTTGCGATCGCAGGGTATACAACATCAAATAGCGCAATAACACCGAGTCATAAACATCGCGCTTTGCCCAGACCTGCCAACGCTTCGGTTGAGAGATTTCGGTTTGAATTCCCTTCTCACCCCAATGAAAAGCGCTCGCCGCCGCATTCTCAAAGCTGCGATGATTACTGAGAACAATCTTCTCTTCCAATATGGGAATCATTAATGGCTGGGCGGCGATTTCGATAACTAGGCGATCGCTAGTTAATGTTTGAGTCGTTTTACCATCAGCCGATGGAAAAGAAAGTGTTAGTTTTTCTCCTGAAGGAGCTTTGAGCGTAAGTCGATCCTGTGGTCTTTCACCGAAACGCTGCACGATGCCAATCTTAAGAATAGGATTTGTTTCGGTTTGAGCTTGTACCAGTTCACCTGCTGTCAGCGTGAACGAACAAATAGTCACAATCAGAGTTTGACGAATAGTATTGACAGTTTTATGCATGAGCCAAATAATAGAGCATTATAAAAAATTTGGATATGCATAAAAAAATATGGTGGATTTGGCGATCGCTAATCGCCTTAATGGTTTCTTGCTTGATCATGGTCACAGCGATCGCATTGCAGCCAAGTAGTGCCGCGATCGCGCCACTTGCCGATCCTTACCTCACATCAGGACGACTAGCCGAAGGAGAGAAAGCTCTCAGTGATTATTTAAAAACTGCGCCCGAAGATGATAAGACTCGGTTTGGACTGGGTGTAGTTCAATTTATGCGTGGGACAGAACGTCTCACGCAGTCACTCTATCGCTATGGCATAATCCAAAATCCAATGTCGGGTTCGATTCCTTTTGTGCGTTTACCAATTCCTAAAAATCCTAAGCCCCAAACCATCACCTACGAAGCATTACAACAGATTTTTCAGGATTGGCTTAATGATTTAGCCAATGTCCGCAGTACCCTTGAGCCAATCAAAGATCAAAATCTAAAACTAACATTGCGCTTGGGTCTAACCCGCTTAGATATCAATGGTGACGGCAAAGCTGATGACAAAGAAATGTTGTGGCAAGTCTTTAACGCCATCACAAATCAGGGAGTGACTGAGCAACAAGCTCAGCAATTTTTAATTGCCTTAGATAGAGGTGATGCCCTATGGTTGCAGGGTTACACTCATGTTTTAGGTGCGATCGCGGAGTTTTTACGTGCTTATGATAGTCGCGAGTTATTTGCTGCTTGCGCTCACTTGTTTTTCCAAGATGTGGATACGCCCCATAAATTTTTGCTCACGACTGGTAGGAAATATCCTGAAGACTATAATTCCAGTTTCTTTGAAATTCTCGATTTAGTCTCAGCAATCCATCTTACGAAATTCCCACTAGTCGAGCCACAGCGCATGACCACGATCCTCAATCACATGAAATCGGTGATCAGCCTGAGTCGTGAGTCATGGAGGTCAATTT
>JAJAZG010000008.1 GCA_026785865.1 Pseudanabaena sp. CAN_BIN31 | reverse complement strand
TTCGATTTTGTGCTTTTATTTTTATAGATGTTGGTGCTGCTGTTGGCTCTGAAATATCTTGTTCTGGTTTTTGATATGCATATTAAATGCCTATCTGGTTATTAAAACCCAAATCTCAAAATGTTGTGGGGCCCGCTAAGGGCAATTTTAAAAAATTTATATGCTTAAAAAAAACGGGGCGGGGCGCCACGCGCCCCCTCACCTTTTTGGACTAAAATCTTGTAAAGTAGCTACTAGAATTCTTACAGATAAAATTGGTCAACCAGTGGTCAAAAACTTTCATCAGCCAGAATCAACAACATCAACATCGCCAGCTCATCAAACTATGCGATCGCTTTGGCGTGGACTCGCTCGCGAGCAAAGCTTGCCATTATGGGCTTTGTTGGCAATTTTTTTGGTGATATTGCTGGTGTGGAATTGGCAATTAATTACCGCAACGAGCGCGGGAATCTTGGTCATGCTTGCTGTGTATGTGATGCAAGACTGGAACTGGAACGTAATTTTGTGGCGCATCCAAAAGTTTTTGCAAAGCCCCTATCGACATTTGCCCCTATCGGTTGCTAGTGGCACGGTAACAGTTTTGCTAACTTATACAATCTTGGCTGTATGGTCAAATCAAGAAAATCATTGGTTAGCATCAGCCAATATTTTGCAGCTAGGTGCAACCCTAGGGATTTTGACGCTTTTAGTTCGTCAAGCTTTTAGGCAATGGCTGCAACGTCAACAAGATAATTTCGATCAGCTAATTGCTCAGCTCACGGTAAATGACGATCTGGCAAGACTAATTGCGATTAAGCAAATTAATGAATACGTTCATAGCAATCATTTACCTGCTGCTCAAGAAAGTGCGATCGCTGATTATTGTCAAGTCTTGCTCAATCGAGAAACAGAGCCAACTATGCGTGAGGCAATATTTCAGACTTTAGAATCATTGCAATCAATTACGAATAAACCTGCGCTCAGCCGATCTGCCAAGAATATAAACTAAAGACTAATGCTAACTAAAGATCAAATTCTCGATCGCCAAGTGGCTCTATTAGTGCAAAATACTCCCGATCAGGAAACTGCCAGCGCGGTTAGTTTAATTGCATCGGTGCTTAAGGCGATCGCCAAAAATCTTCAACATACAATCTATTTTGTGATTCAAGATATTGAAGGTGGTTGGTTACTGACACCGCTTAGCAATCATGACAATCCTGAAATCGAAAAGACAACGATTTACGCTTATTGCGATCGCACTCCTGCCAATATTGATCGGCTGCGCTTAAACGATCAAAATCTCGAATGTGGCGAATATAACGTGATCGATATGCTGTTTCGCTTAATTGGGATGAAACGGGTTGACAGCATCGTATTTTTTGACCGCGCCACAGAGACACAAAAAGGCACTGAAATTGTGCGTACTGAAATTGAAGAGTTATGCGAGAAGCAAATTAAACGCGCTCAGTTTGGATTGCAAAAGCTAAACGAACTTAAAAATAATGCCAATATTGCTTAAACAATAAAAGAGACGCTTTGCGTCCCTAGAACCTTAAACCCAAAAAAGCTGTAGCGTGCGCTACAGCTTTTTTGGGTTTGGGTTTAATTATTCGAGGTCGAGAAGTCCGCACATGACCGCGCCATCTACTGAGCCTTTGCCACTAACCAAACAGGCAAGATTATCTTTTTGGCTCACGGTCACAATGCGGTCGTAGCTATTGCCAGCGATTAGATTGTCCGCGATCGCCATTACTTCAGGAGTGGTATTAACCGCAAGAATGATTTGATTGCGACTAATATCAGCATTTTCGTAGCGAACTTCAGTTTGAGGCGCAGTAGGGTTTTGATAGAGAGCTGCAACGATCGCCGTTTGAGCATTGACTGGTGTGGCGATCGCGAAACTCGAAATTGCTAAAAATGTGGCGACGATTAAACTTTTCATGACTGCCTCTACTCTGTTTTCTCTAACTGCCTGCAACGAATCAGAAAACTAAATCTCTACAAACTCAATCTTCTGATAGAAGTAGCAATTGCTACTTCCTACGATCAAGTCAACCGACTGGGTGAAATTTAGCCCGCGAGCGATTAATTCAATAACAACATCATCAAGTTTTATGCGATAAATGCCAGTGACATCAGATAGTCGCTTTTGTGATGGCGATCGCACCCTACAGTGATAAGCGAAGGCTGTCCGAAAGCCCTAAAATAGACAGCGCTCAGTTGGATTTGTGTAGAATTGTATAGAAAGGCTTAAAAAAGTTGGGAAAGTATTACCTAAACTCAATTAAAGCCTTAGGCTAGAGATTATTTGAGTTGATCTCACGTTCTTATATTTATTCGTCCAAGCGGAGTTCCGCCTTATGATTGACGCTATTATCATTTTTACATTCATCCTCGCGGGAGCAGGCACTGGCTTCCACGGCATTGACTTCTTGCCATCAGAGGCGATCGCCCATATCAATGTCCAAAATTTTCGTTGGGTAACGCTTGGGATTGGCTCAGTTGCTGGTCTAATTACAGGATCAATCGTCCAAAATACCTACCGCCGCATCGATTCAAATGTTAGATCCATGCCGATTGAAACTATTTTGGGTCGCGCCGTTGGTTTAGTGTTTGGGTTATTGGTTGCTAACTTGATGCTAGCGCCATTATTTTTGATCCCCATCTCTGAAGACTTTGCTTTTATTAAGCCACTGACCGCGATTTTAGTAAGCATTATCTTTGCTTATTCGGGGATGACCCTCTCAGATACCCATGGGCGGGCATTGTTGCGTTTGATTAATCCCAACAATGTCGAAAGTAGTCTCATTGCTGATGGAACCCTCCGTACTGTAACTGCGAAGATTTTGGATACCAGTACGGTGATTGACGGGCGGATTCAAACTTTGATGGAAACAGGCTTTCTAGAAGGGCAATTATTGATTCCGCATTTTGTGATCCAAGAATTGCAGACGATCGCCGATAGCGCCAACGATCAAAAACGGATGCGCGGTAGAAGGGGACTAGATATTCTGAACAATATGCGCGATCAGTTCGGCGATCGCATCACGATTCATCCAGCCGATTATGACGAGTTACATACCGTTGATGCCAAATTAGTTCGTCTGGCTCAAGAGTTAAGCTGCACCCTGATCACCAATGATTACAACCTCAACAAAGTTGCAAATTTACAACAGGTTGAAGTTTTAAATATTAACGATCTTGCTCAAGCTTTGCGCCCCACCTATTTACCTGGTGACTTGATCGAAATCAAGGTACTCAAGGAAGGCAAAGAAGCGTCTCAAGGCATTGGCTATCTCGAAGATGGCACGATGGTGGTAATCGAAGAAGGGCGTGAACATCTTGGTAAGCAAATTATTGTGACTGTCACCAGTGCTTTACAGACTTCGGCAGGACGGATGATTTTTGCGCGTCACGAAGCGATCGCAACTGTCTAGGTAAGAAGAAAATATGCAAGTTTCGCCTTCCCACTCACAGCGACAATTGGTATCGGGTAAAGTCGGGTGGGGCTGGAGACAGGCAACTTATCCTATTTCTGCGAACTTTATTTTTGCGGGTTTATTGATCCTGATTGTGGCGATCGCTCAGTTAGTAAAGATGAGTGAGCCAAGTCTCTTCGCGATCGCCAGCACTTTATTTCTTGTGGGCTTGGCGATCGGCATATATACAGCCAAATCTGTGGTGAATGTATGTCGCCAAAATTCAGATTATTTATTTTCGCGATCGCAATTAATTGGGATTACGATTTATTGGTTAGTTTTAGTCGCGGGGCTGAGTATTTCTTCTTCAGAAACTTTCGCCAAAATTTTTGTCGCGATGTGGTGGAT
>JAJAZG010000007.1 GCA_026785865.1 Pseudanabaena sp. CAN_BIN31 | reverse complement strand
TTAGCGTTAGCATTGGCACTAGGACTGCCTCTCGAACTTCCTCATCGCAACGACATTGTGGCGGTATCTTTTGCGGTTGTTGCCTTCTCAATTTTTGTTCAGGGTTTAACGATTACACCACTTTTACAACGTTTAGGAGAAATTACGCCCATTAAGCATCACTAATCTTCGTTCCAATAGAGTACTCAATTGCACCATCAAAAGCTATGAAAGAAAAAATTAATGAACTCGCTCCCATCGTTGTAGTCGCTTTAGACTATGGCGATCGCTTACGAGAAATTGCCTTGATTCTTTTAGCAGGAGGATTGGCGGTTCTTGCAGGATTAGGAATTATTTTTGCTTTGCGATTAGTTTTGACATGGGTAGCGCCAGAGTCAATGGTTAAGGCTTATATGCGGGTAGTCCTTGCCTCGCAGGGCATAATGCTGATGCTATTTACCTTTACTGCCATGGATGTGATGTTATTTTTACTGCCTGATACCGAATGGCTAGCACTCTTAGAATTTTTCTTGAGTGTCGGTATTGCTGTATGCGGTGGGTGGGGCTTATCGCGGTTATTCCAAGAATTTTTTAATACTGCGATTGTTGGCGCAGCTTTTGAGTCAAATCCTAAAGTTAGAGGCGAATCGATCTTTTTACTGCGTTATCTCGGCGACTTTGCGATCGCGATCGTGGTGTTACTGATTTTTTGTATTGACCACAATATTAATGTTTTGGGCATTGTGGCTAGCCTCGGAATTGGGGGACTAGCAGTGGCTTTTGCTGCTCAAAAGACTTTAGAGCAGTTTTTAGGCGGCATTGTGTTGACGCTCGATCGCCCCTTTACAGTTGGCGATTACATTGGCTTGTCGGATGGTTGGCAAGGAAAGCAAGGCACCTTTGGTAGAGTGGAAAGTATTGGTTTGCGATCGACGAAAATCCGTACCTCTGGCAAAGGAACACTCACGATTATTCCCAACAATTCTCTGACTCAAGCCACGATTGAGAACTTTTCAGGGGCAAAGAAGGAAATGTCAGTAATGACGCTCGAATTTCCAAAAACATTATCCGCAAACGATCAGGCGATTGTTCGCCAAACAATTATGGATAGTACAATGGATATTTTTGGGCTAGATTGGCGAAGTACGGAGGTGTCTTTTGGAGATAATAGTGCTCAGATTTCGTTCTTTATTCTTGGCTCAAATGAATTGTCAATGGAGTTAAGACGACAATTACTAGATCTTGCTACTCAAAAAATCACGAAGCAGCTCCAAGAACACGATATTGCTTTTGTCCTCAATCAACCAACAATCTATGTGGATTCTCCAATTTCCCTTTAAATTAAACTTTAAATCAACTTCTAAGTTTATAAATCTTATTGCTCTATTTCTGGCGGGTTGCTTGTTGGCGATCGCGCATAATTTTATTTTTATTACTCCTCACGCGATCGCTCAGATTCCTCAAACTCCTCAAAATACTTCAGTTAGCGATCGCGCCGCCATCTTTGTTGATGGCATTCCGCTTTTTTATCTCCAATCTACTGATCGATTTGGCGCAATAGAACGAACTCAATTTGCCAACAAAATTCTTGCTGAGGCGATCGCCAACGACCAAATTATCAAATTGAATGTCCGTAATGATGAGATTAAATTAGCAACTTCAATTACCCTCAACAACAATTACCTACTCACAGTTACAGCACCTGATATTCTGCCCGATTTTTCGGCATCAAAGCAGGCTGAGCAATGGCAAGTTCTTCTAGAAGAAGCGATCGCTAAGGCAAAAAACGAACGTACTTCCACATACTTATGGCAACATGGACTATGGATTTTGATTGCTTGTGCAATTATTGCTGGAATCCAGTTTTTGACCGTCATCCTCACGCGCCTATTTAAGTTAAAGCTGCAACTTTTTGGAGCGCTATTTTTTAGTTTAGCTTGGGGTGCGATCGTCGCCGTTAGTTCGGAGTGGTTTCCGATATTGAGAAGCATTCGTTATCACTTTCTATCTCCTTTTTCACAACCACAATGGTTCATCTTCTTTGGAGCTTTAGGATTCTCTTTTGTATTTAGTTACTACGCTACTAGGTTAATAAGATTACTAATTAAAAAAGCTGCACCGCAAACCGCCGAAACTATCTGTAGAGAAATTATTCAACCTGTTGATCGCCTTGTGCAAGTGGCTTTTCTTAGTATTTGTCTTAGTTGGTCATTCAGTTTGTTAGAACCATTAGTACCAGTCGTCTATAACTTAATCAAACCGATCGCTAGTTTATTTTTGGTGGTGAGCCTATATTGGCTATTGACAAACTTAACTAGCCGCTATTTGCGTACCTTCGGCTTTAAGATCGGAAGAAAGTTTAGTACTAATAGCGATGATGCGATTCTGGTATTTGAAACTGTATTTAATGTCTTAATTTTTATTGTGGCGCTGGTTGCCTTTGCTCGTAGCCTAAACTTTGATTTGATTGGCTTGGTGGCAAGTTTAGGATTAGTTGGTTTAGCTGTTGCCTTTGCTGCCCAGAAGATTTTAGAACAGCTAATTGCAACTTTGGTTTTGTATCTCGATCGCCCATTTGTGACTGGTGACTATATTCGATTGCCAGCAGGTGAGTTAGGGAAAGTGGAAAGTATTGGTTTGCGATCAACAAAAATCCGTTCTCTCGGTACTGGCACAATTATCATCATGCCCAATTCGATTCTGGTCAGTGTAGAAATCGAGAATGTTTCGCTCGCTAAGAAAATCATGGTCTTACTCTATATGGATTTTGTCACCGAATTAGGGGAAAGAGAGCAGGCTCTAGTGCAACAAGTCATCACTGAAAAAACTGCTTCTCTATCAGGAATTGATGCGAACAGTACCAGCATTGCCGACGCTGATGGATCTGGAAAAAGATTGAGGGTAAGTTTTGCGATTTTAGGTTCCCAAGAAAATGCGATCGAGGTGCGTAAACGCTTACTAGAACTGGCAAGTGCAGAAATAGTAAAAGCATTAGCCGTACATGGAATTGTATTCACAATGGAAGAACCGACAATTTACGTGCAGTCACCTGTAACGATTTAGACAACAAAAATTTATAGGACTAAGGATAGTGATCCGCAAGGGGCAGGGATTAGGGCGGGTCAAAAGCCGATAAGCAAGCAGTAATCTTTTAAAGAGAGGGAATTGGTATCAAAATAATAAATGCAAACAGTTTGCATAAGTCCTAGTATAGAAGCTATACTGCTAAATATATTTGACTATGTCTAAGAACATTAACAACGAAACCTCTCACGACAATAAACCCTTATATATCTTAATAATCAGTATTCATGGTCTGATTAGAGGTAATAATCTTGAACTAGGACGTGACGCTGATACTGGAGGGCAGATAAAATATGTAGTAGAACTAGCTAAAGCCCTAGCACAGCAGCCGAATGTAGAACAAGTTGATTTAATTACAAGGTTGATCATTGATGATGCTGTAGATGCTGATTATGGGGCTACGACTGAGGTTCTATCAGAAAATGCACAGATCGTTAGGATTGAAACAGGAGGTGAAGGTTACATTCCTAAAGAAGAATTGTGGAGCCATCTTGATGGGTTTACCGATCGCCTGTTTGACTGGTTGCTCAGTCGTCCGCGTCTACCTGATATTATCCATAGCCACTACGCTGACGCTGGATATGTCGGAGTGCGTCTTTCTCATTTAACAGGTTTACCACTGATCCATACTGGTCACTCTTTAGGACGTGATAAGTTTCGACGTTTGCTAGCCTCTGGTATGACGATGGAGCAGATAGAAAAACGCTATCACATGCTTCAAAGGATTAGTGCTGAAGAAGATACATTAAGTAATGCTGATTTAGTGATTACCAGTACTCGTAATGAAATTGAAGATCAATACTTACTTTATGATTATTACACGCCAGATAACATGGCGATTATCCCACCAGGAACTGATTTAAAGCAGTTTTATCCTCCTACAGATCTTGACGGCGATCGCAGTTTTCAGGATATTCTCAAAAAGTTTTTAAATGATCCCAACAAGCCGATGATTTTGGCATTGTCTCGTCCCGATGAGCGTAAAAACATTGTTTCTCTTTTAGAAGCTTATGGGCGATCGCCTCGTTTGCAGCAATTAGCAAATTTAGTAATTATCGCAGGCAATCGCGATGATATTCGCGAACTCAATGAAGGCGCTCAAAATGTTTTAACTGAGTTGTTGTTGGTGATTGATTCTTATGATTTATATGGTTTAGTTGCCTTACCAAAGCATCATAGCTCTGGCGAAGTTGCTGATATATACCGATTAGCTGCTATTTCAAAGGGAGTTTTTGTAAATCCTGCCCTTACCGAACCTTTTGGACTAACACTATTAGAAGCTGCGGCAAGTGGATTGCCCTTGGTAGCCACAGAAAATGGTGGACCTGTAGATATTATTGGTAATTGCCAAAATGGATTATTAGTCGATCCTTTAAATAATGAGGCGATCGCTGAAGCTCTATTAAAGATTCTAGAAGACGCGACTTTATGGCAGCAGTTTTCGGAAAGTGGCTTAAAGAATGTTGCTAAATTCTATTCATGGGAGGCTCATGCTCGAACTTACCTGCAAAAGATCCAACCCTTCTTATTGCATGAAGAGCCTTTGCCTAAGCCAGCCCTATTACCAAAGGCAGGACAATATCCTAGACGGGCAATTTTTACGGCGATCGACAATACGTTGTTGGGCGATGGGGAAGCATTGGCGCAATTTATTCAAGTTGTGCGTCAACGACAAAGGAAATTTTTATTCGGTATTGCCACAGGACGGCGATTGGATTCTGTTCTTAAGATTTTAAAAACCTACGGTATCCCTACCCCTGATGTTCTGATTACTAGTTTAGGAACAGAAATTTATTATCCTCCGCAACTCGTTGCTGATATTGCGTGGAATCACCATATCGATAATTGGTGGACACCGCAGGTATTAAGGCGCATTATCGATCCCTTGCCAGGAATTAAGCCGCAATCAAAGGATCAGCAAAGTCGCTTTAAGGTTTCCTATTACTACGATGCCAACATCGCACCACCAATGGAGGAGATTTTGACATTATTGCGCCAACAGGAAGTCTCGGTTAATACCACCCTCTCATTTGGTCAATGTCTAGATTTTGTGCCTGCTCGAGCCTCTAAAGGTTTAGCTTTGCGGTATGTGGCAAGACAATGGAATATTCCCTTGGAAAAGGTGTTAGTAAACGGTGGCTCTGGCGGTGATGAAGATATGCTAAGTGGTAATACTTTGGGCGTGGTCGTTGATAATCGACACCGCGAAGAGTTATTGGCATTGAATGATACAGAACAGGTCTACTTTGCTGATGGCGCTCATGCTTGGGGTATCTTGGAGGCGATCGCCCATTACGATTTCTTTAATTTGTAGATGTATGTTCAATTTAAACTTAATTTACGAAACAGGTTTAAGAGATAATGATGACAAGCGCTGAGCGCCTGTCATCATTATCTTTTGATATTCACTATTTATGGAAATACTGATGCAAAGACTATTTATCTGTACCGATCTCGATCGCACTCTATTACCCAATGGAAAGCAAGCAGAATCTCCTGAAGCGCGAACGATTTTTGCTCGTTTAGTAAGTCGCCCAGAAGTTTGCTTGGCATACGTTAGCGGTAGAAATTTATCATTAGTGCAAGAGGTAATTGAAGAGTACAATCTGCCATCGCCTGACTTTGTTGTTGGTGACGTGGGAAGCACGATTTATCACTTTAATGGCGATATCTGGCAACATTATCAAAACTGGTCGCGGGAGATTGCACCAGATTGGCAAGGGCTAAATTCGATCGACTTACAGCCTCTACTTGCTGATATAGTCAATATATCTCATTTGACTTTGCAAGAATCTGACAGGCAGAATCGATTTAAACTAAGTTACTATTTGCCATTGGAAGTCGATAATCAGGCTTTGCGGACTTGTATGAATCTGCGCTTGCAAAAACAGAATATTGCCGCTAGTCTGATTTATAGCGTTGATGAAGATAAGGGAATTGGTTTATTGGATATATTACCTGCCAGTGCCACTAAATTTCATGCAGTAGAGTTTCTTAGATGCCAACTGGATTTTGATTATAGCAATACAGTCTTTGCGGGTGATAGCGGCAATGATTTACCAGTTTTGGTGAGTGACGTACCCTCAGTTTTGGTTGCTAATGCCCATGAGGACATCATTAAAGTAGCCCAATTACAAGGAAATATGAATAATTTGTATCTAGCAAAGGGCGATTTCTTAGGAATGAATGGGAACTATAGTGCGGGAATTCTGGAAGGAATTGCCTATTATCACCCACATACAAAACAATGGATGGAGTAAAAAATGAGCGATTGAAACTACCCTAGAGAGGGCGCAAGCTTTTTCTATCCTAACTAAAGAATCTAGCAAACACTAAAAACCTTTCTCAAAATTAAGATGTACGAACAAATTTCTCATTCCCTTTTAAATTCTATTCTTGACGATTTAAAACCAGAAATTCGGCGGCAAGATCTCCGACATTTCTATACACGTCTCGGCGCAAATTTTTACGCAATTTATTCGCTCTTTTATACGCTATATGGACATCGTGCTGATTTCAAATTGCAAATGTTGCGACTAGTGGAAGTTATGGCGAAGGGATATATTGATCGCTCTACCGAACTGGAGCGTATTGATATTCAGCGCGAACAAGATCACAATTGGTTTTTGTCTCAGAAATGGGTAGGGATGGCGCTCTACTCCAATGGATTCGCCGACAATTTACCAGATTTAATTAATAAAATCAGCTATTTCCAAGAGTTAGGCATCAATATGGTGCATATCATGCCGATTTTGAAATGCCCTGAAGGGAAAAGCGACGGCGGCTACGCAATCAGTGATTTTCGCGAAATTGACGATCGCGTTGGTAACTTACAAGATGTTCGTAATATTGCTGAAGAGTTTAGAAAGCGCGATATTTTATTGGTTCTCGATATCGTTCTCAATCATACTTCTGATGAACATGAATGGGCGAAACAGGCGATTAAGGGCGATCGCCGTTTTCAAGATTATTACTATATATTTGAAAACCGAGAAGTCCCTGATATGTTTGAGCAAAGTATGCCCAATGTCTTTCCAGAAACTGCTCCAGGCAACTTTACTTGGAATGCGGAAATGGGAAAATGGGTGATGACAGTTTTCCATGATTATCAATGGGATTTGAATTATAGTAATCCCGCCGTATTCATTGAAATGCTCGACATCATTCTGTTTTGGGCAAATCAAGGTGTCGATATTCTGCGATTGGATGCGGTTGCCTTTTTGTGGAAAAAGATTGGAACTACTTGTCAGAATGAGCGCAAAGCGCATTTGATATTGCAATTAATGAAAGACTGCTGTCAAGTGACTGCTCCAGGGGTGCTATTTATCGCCGAAGCGATCGTCGCTCCCATTGAAATCATCAAATATTTTGGCGAAGATGCGATCGTTGCTAAGGAATGTGAGATTGCCTACAACGCGACTTTGATGGCCCTACTATGGGAAGGCATTGCGACCAAAAACACTAAATTAATTTACCAAGGCATCAAAAATCTACCGAATAAATTAGATCGCGCTACTTGGCTGAACTATGTCCGTTGCCATGATGACATCGGCTTTGGTTTTGATGATAACGATATTCGGTTGGCAGGATATGAACCTTCTTCCCATCGGCGATTCTTAGTTGATTACTTTAGTGGTAAGTATGACGCTTCTGCCAAAGGATTGGTATTCATGCCTAATGAAGTTACGGGAGATGCCAGAATTTGCGGCTCTTTAGCATCTTTAGTGGGACTAGAATCTGCTTTAGAAGATGGTAATGAGCAATTGATTGCTTCATCCATAAATAGAATTCTATTACTGCATGGGATTATTCTATCTTTTGGAGGTATTCCTTTGCTTTACAACGGCGATGCGCTGGGCGTACTGAATGATTATAGCTTCACTGAAAACCCAAGCAAATGCAATGATAATCGCTGGGTTCATCGTCCAAAAATTGATTGGGAAAAAGCTGAATTACGCAAAAAACAAGGCACTGTGGAATACACGATCTTCAATGCTATGAAAAAAATGATTGCCATTCGCAAAGAAATTTCTGCCTTTGCCGATTTCAACAATCGCGAACTTCTCCAAATTGATAATCCACACCTGCTATGTTTTATGCGTTTCGATCCCCAACGCCCTTCGGAAAAGGTACTTGCGATCGCAAATTTTGATGCAAATCCACAGTATCTCGACTTAGAGGCGATCGGTAATGCTGGCTTCAGTGCTTATAGTCAATTTGTCGATTTATATAGCGGTAAAATGCCTTCACAACATGATGGTCGCATTGTTTTGCAAGGCTATCAGTTTTACTGGTTAACCGATAAATAACTGATTGTGTGAAAAAATTTATTGGTAAAGTACCGCCGCAATTATCTATAACGATAGATACAAAAAAACAGCTAGGTAAAATCAAGCTATGTCGTTAGTATCTCCAATGATAGAATGTCATCTCTATCTGTGGTTGATATCTTTTCAGGGTTGTTTGCAATAAAATCAAAAGTGTTAGAGTAATGCAGAGATTAAGAGCAGTGCGAATAATATGATATGTGCGGTATGAAGTTTTTATTGCTTCCTCTGCTTTATTTCTACCAAAGGTAGGAGACATAAATATCATATAAATATTGTGAAGGATGACTAACATGACCGAAAAAAAGGCTGTTACAGGTCTGATTGGGCAATCTCTGTTTGCTTTAGCATTTTTTCTCTTTCTCTCTACTTTAGTCATTATATTTAGCTTAACATTTAGTATGAATCCAGTAACAGCTCAAAGTGAATCGCAACAAAATATTCGATCTCCCTTTCAACAAGTCAATACATTCACCGATTTTTTGATAAAATATGAAATTGTAAAGGTAGCTTGAGTAGACGTGATATGAATGAATTGTTATCGGTTACTTTCGATGGCGCGGTGTTGACCCCAGATCAGCCGCTCAAGCTTGTGCCACATAAGCGTTATTTAATCACAATTGTTCCTGAAGAAGTGCCAACTGTTGCTAATGTTTGGGATTTATTAGGGGATTTGACGGGAACTGTTGAGGCTCCTGAAGATTGGTCGGCTGAGCATGACCATTATTTGTATGGCACTCCAAAAAGTCAATCTAAGAGTGAGTTATGAGCGATCGCTTATTACTGGATACGTCGTTTATTCAGGCTTTACTTAATTCTAAGGATCGGCATCATCAACAGGCAAGGGTTCTATTGCCAAAAGTTTATAATGCAAGGGAAGTGTGGGTGACTCAGGCGCTACTGGTTGAGGTGGGAAATGCTTTTAGTGCGATGAATCGTAGTGCTGCTTCTCAATTTATTCAACAGTGTTATCGAACTCCAAATATTACGGTGGTTACTAGAGTAATTGCAAAACTATTCCTTCAACTCCATCGATAATATCTAAAACCTGTTGTACTTCTTTGCGCGTCAAGACCACGGGCAATCGCTTAGGACGTTTTGCCCTCTCGATATTATCGATATCGGGCAAATTCAGTTTCAAAACCTGACGATATAAAAATAGAAGTGCCGAGAGTCCAATATTTTGAGTAGATGCAGCCACATTTTTGTGAACTGCAAGATGAGTCAAATATGCTCGAATCTCATCTACTCCCATCTCTTGTGGATGGCGCTTATTATGAAAATAAATGTAGTCCAAAATGTAATACAAATAACTTTTCTCCGTACTACGACTCATGTGCTTGAGACGCATTATCTGGCGTACTTGCGTGAGAAAGGGGGGATTCGGATGGCTTGTAAAAATTTGCAACTTCAGTCATAGAAGCAGATGGTTAACAGAAATAAAATTATCAAGAATTAAAGTCGAGATCTAATCTTAAATCGAGATCTAATCTTAAATAAATTTATCAAATATCTTGACAAAATATACGGTTACGCAGTAATTTAAACATAATTATACTGCAACTGCGATAGAATTATAAGTTATGTATCTGACAGCAACTCAAAACAAAAAACTGATTTCAAAATAAAAAATTGTACTCAATGAAGCTCTATGGACACCAGTGACAATAAAAGTGATATTGCTCTGAAGCGATGTAAAAGCCTTTTAGAGCACTATCTTCGTTTAAAGATGGAATCCCATAACCGAAGTAGTAAAACTCAGTTTGCATCACTCTTTTTGACTGCCATAACGCCCGTCCTGCTTCTCATTCCCATTGATGGACAATATGTGAAAATTCTTGCTGCTGCTACTTCGGTGGGAGCAGCAATCTCAACAGGTTTATTATCCATCTACGGTTGGCGGGAAACCTATTTACGGAGCGGATATACATATCACGCACTGGAGAGTGAGATGAACCGCTACCTAACACAATCTTCGGATGATTATACAAATCTTGAGGAAGAAAAAGCTGCCCAAAACTTTTCTAAACGTATTGAGGAAATATACATGGCTGAAGTTACCGACTGGCGATCTGAGATGCAACGCATTGAACAAAAGCGTCCCAACAACGTCAATAATGTCACCAACGATAAACCGAAATAGCTCAGTGCAAACGGGTAGTTTGAGACGTTATTGTCTAGTTGCCGCATAACAACTCCAATGCACACCGACTGCCGGAAGGTTATTGGTTAGAGTTTGAGGTTATCTGCGGCAGGTGATTGGGAACGTTATGCGTATAGTTAGCCTGCTCTCATTCCCAGTGATAAAAGTGAGTGATAAAAGTGAGGAAAAAATGTCATCTGAAATAGATAGTTTTAAGCCCAAAGAGTTGAAGGAAAGAATAGAGCTATATAAAAAATCATACGAAAATCGTTTTAAGCGTAATCAGTACACGAATAATGCGATTATAGGCGCTTCAATTGTATTAACTGTTTTAATTGCTATTACTGGCACTAGCCCTACACTTAAAGATCCACAAAATCCTTGGGCAAACCCTTTGGGTGTAAGTGCTGCGGCATGGCTAGGTCTGATATCTACAGCACTGCTCAGTATTCAAAAGCTTTATAATGTTCAAGAAAAAATAGCTTTCTATCCAGCGTATATTGTGCAAGCCGAGGAGTTAATTGAAGACTTCGATGCGATTAAAAAAGAGGAGGATTTACAAAAAATTCAAGAGAGATTTAGAAAGATGCGCGCTGAGGAAGCAAATAAACGTCCTATTGAAAATTCTCCCAGTTAGAGTTTACTGGACAACCGCAGTCTAACACTTCACGGCATCGGACGGACGAAAGCCGCTTGTGTAGTTGCCGAGGTTATCTGCCGCCGATGCGTTGTGCCGTTATGCCGAACCGCTAAGTCCATTGAGAAAGACTGTTTTAGCAAAGATTAGGCAAGCAAAAATAGCAGACTTAGTTGATAAGTTAAGAGAGGTTATTAGCGATCGCCCTTCAAACAAATCAAATCATTTGACAATATTTGTGGTTGTGTGAGATTGCGATCGCCCCTTACAAACTTGAGAAAATGATTGTTGATGCGATCGCCTTTTGAATCTCAAACTTAAACTAACCATGCTAAAAGTTGGAGTAAATTTGTGAAGCGATCGCTAAAGTTAGGAATTGAAAGGCGCTCTAATCACAATTAAACTCAGCGAGGTACAAACTTTGGTAAATTAAAAATATTTCTACATCACCCCAATGATTTTCCTTATTATGGCGTTAGCATCTCTAATGATAGAATGTCATCTCTATCTATGGTTGATATCTTTTCAGGATTGTTTGCAATAAAATCAAAAGTGTTAAAGTAATGCAGAGCTTAAGAGCAGTGCAAATAATATGATCTATGCGGTATGGAGTTTTTAACACTTCCTCTGCTTTATTTCTACCAAAGGAAGGTGAAACTTTTCATCAGGGTAGCCAGAAGACATAAATATCATATAAATATTGTGAAGGATGACTAACATGACAAAAAAAAAGTCTGTTACAGGTCTGATTGAGCAATCTCTATTTGCTTTAGCATTTTTTCTCTTTCTTTCTACTTTAATTGTTATATTTAACTTAACCTTTATTATGAATCCAGTAACAGCTCAAAGTGAATCGCAACAAAATATTCGATCATTAATTGAACAGGCAAGGAATGCTTGGGTTAATCGTGATGTAGATGCTCTTACTGAATTGTTTGCGCTGGATGGAGAGTTAATCGTACCCAGTCACCGCTCACAAGGACGGGCAAAAATTCGCGAGCAAATAGCCAACTTTGCTGAACAGTACATGAATGTGAATATTACAATCCAACGAATTGTGATTGATGGCAACCAAGCAGCCGTGGAATGGCATTATGAGGATACTGAAAAATCAACAGGCAAACGCAATCAAGCAGATGATGCCATTATTATTGAGGTAAAAGATGGTCAAATTTGCTACTGGCGCGAATATTTTGATACATCTTCCTCAACTCAACCATATTGAAAGCAGTTTTTATTAAATTTTAGCTACTAAGCGAAAGCCCCGCGCTCTACCTGTACTCAGGTGAGCGACGGGATGTAAGCGTGTAAATAGGACGGGTTCGATACCCGTCTTATTTACAATAATCTACGCTTTTAAGATTGATTTTTAAACTGCGTATTA
>JAJAZG010000006.1 GCA_026785865.1 Pseudanabaena sp. CAN_BIN31 | reverse complement strand
TTGATTTCCATTGAGATCGCTAAGCTTTGCAACTGAAACTCAATCGCCTTGTCATATTTGCCGAGAGAATCGTAAGCAAGTCCCAGATTTCCGAGAGCTGCTCCCTCACTCTGTCGATCTTTAATTTCCCTTGTGATCGCTAAGCTTTGCAACTGAAACTCAATCGCCTTGTCATATTTGCCGAGAGAATTGTAAGCACTTCCCAGACTTCCGAGCGCATTTCCTTTACCCAGTCGAAATTTGATTTCCCTTGCGATCGCTAAGTATTGCAACTGAAACTCTATCGCCTTGTCATATTTGCCGAGAGCATTGTAAGCAATTCCCAGATTTCCGAGCGCTGCTCCCTCACCCAGTCGATCTTTGATTTCCCTTGCGATCGCTAAGCTTTGCAAATGAAACTCTATCGCCTTGTCATATTTGCTGAGAGAATAGTAAGCAATTCCCAGACCTCCGAGCGCTGCTCCCTCCCATTGCCGATTTTTGATGGCGCGATAGATCGTTAAGGCTTGTTCGTATGACTGTAACGCTGCTTCAAATTGACTAAGATCATATTGCTGAGTCCCAAGGTTTAGAAGCCGATCTGCTTCTGCTTTGCGATCTGCTTGCGCCACAAGACTCAACCTCGATCCTAACTCCTGCGCTAAAACAACCTGAGACAAAGGCGCAAAAGCCACCAACAAAGGTAAAGCAACCAAAGAAATAGCCGACAGAGACTTCTTGTAGCGAGGAGATAAATTCATAGCAATATCATGAGGTTTGCATGGTTATAATTTTACATACATATCACCCCACCGACCATATGCAATTTTCATCACAAATAATCATCGTAGGGGTTAAGCATTTGCGCCACCATTCCAAAACTCACCACAGAAATATAACTTCGCAAATGCTTAACCCTCTTATCCATTTGCGACAAATCCCCCCGCGTCATGTTTTCCCCACGTTGCGAGGCTTGGGCATAGCATTCCCGAATCGAGAGGATCTGAGGATTTATAAATAGTTGCGGGAATGCTATGCCCCTACGAGATTTAATGGCGATAATTTTTATGCGATCGCTAACGCCCTTTCAACCACAAATCCAAATCCGCAACCTTCTCAAAATCAAACACCGCCTCAGCCAGATCCTCCAACTGCTCAGCCGATAACTTATCAAGCCGCTTCACCAATTTCTGAGCCACCTTACCAAACTTCCGCGTCAGTAACCTCACCGCAGCCTGCTTCAGCCCCTGTTTTAGTCCCAATATTTGACCACTTTGCTCACCGATCTGCTTACCACGCAGTTCACCGATCTTTTCACCGCGCCGCTCACCCTCTTGGAGAGCCTCCTGATATACTCGCGTTTGCTTCAAGTCACCTAACGTAAACATAGCCTCAACCTCCTCTCGACTCATTTGTGGAAACTTATACACCAAAACCATATCGATAAATTCTATCACTTTTTTGCGATCGCCTAGTCCTACCCGATCCGCCAACCCTTGTGCTAAAGCGATCGCATCACGTTCAGGCGCAACAATCAACCGTACAATTCCTAGATTTAAAGATTCATCCTGTGGTAACTCATTGAGATATATCCGCACAATGCGGCAGGATGCATCCCGAAGGGAATCGCTAGCAAATAGTTCACGAAATTGTTTGGGTAGCTCTGGCTCGATGCTCCGTTTCGCAAAGATGGCTACTGCTTGCCAATCATGGTGTGGTTTGTATTGGCTCAAATATAGGAATATCTCGCCAATAAATTCCCAATAAAACTCAGCACGTTTTTGAAACTGAACTTCCACAAACCAGATATTTTTCTCTAAGGCTTCAGGAATAAAAATCCCATCAAATCGAAAGGCTTTTTCCTTGATTTCCACAGAAGTAAAATGATAGCCCTCTGAAGCTTCAGGCGGTAACCCAACTAACTCAAATAGCAAATTATCGAAGGTTTGGAAAAGTTGAAAGAATATTGTGTCAGTACGCATAGAAAACAGATTGTTAGAAAATTGAATTGGCGCTCCTACGACTGGAAACTTTATTTCTGGACTTTTCCATCAGGAAGCGTGGCTCCTTTGAGAATTGCGCCAACGAGATTGGCGCTACTTAACTCGGCACGATTGAGAATAGCATCGGTCAGATCGGCATTAGCAAGATTTGTGCGAGCAAGATAGGCTTCAATTAAATTTGTGCGAATCATAATTGCACCACTGAGATTTGCTCGACTGAGATCGGCACGGGAAAATTTAGCATCGGTGAGATCGGCTCCTTGCATCTTTACCCGACTGGCTTTAACGTCTGCCATAATCGCACCTCGCAGCGAAACTCCATTAAAGTCTGCATCGATTAAGATCGCCCGCTCCAGTTTGGCATTATTGAGAATTGCGCCTGAAAGAGTGGCGCAACTGAGATTGGCTTCGCTGAGAAAAACGCCCGTCATATTGGCATTATTTAGTTTCGCCTCTTGGAGATTTGCGCCACTGAGGGTTGCTTCTTGTAGGTTCGCACCGCGCAGATCGGCTTTGTACAAATCTGCACCAGATAGATTTGCACCGCGTAGATCCGCACCAGATAGATTTGCGCCATTGAGACTAGCGACGCTACGATTCTTTCTACTAGGATCAATATCATGTTGATCGCCGATCGCTCTTTCTTGTCTCAGGTTAGCGCCTTTCATACAGGCTCCAGCAAGGTTCGCACCACTTAAGTTAATCGTTCGCATATCCGCATCAATTAAGTTCGCATCGATCAAATTGGCGAGGCTCAGGTTTGCGCCAAAGAGCGTTGCTCCTTGGAGGCTAGCTCCATGCAGATCGGCATTGGATAGATTGACATTACTCATGCTGGCTTGGTTGAGATTTGCGCCACAGAGATTTGCGCCGATCATTAAGGCTCCGCGCATGTTGGCACGAGTCAAACATGCAAAAGTCAAGACTGTGCTGTTGAGATAGGCTTTAGAAAAATTGACATCTAGCCAATCGGTGCGACTGAGATTTGCGCCACTGAGTTTAATACCGTTGAGATTAAGCCCACTAAAGTCGCGATCGCCTTGGGCATAGCGGCGCAAAATATCTTGAGAAGTAAGTGCTGCATCCATATTTATAAGCCTTCTTGACGATTGAGAATTTGGTGGATTACTAATGATATCCATTCAATATCAGCATCAGTGTTTGATTTGCCAAGAGTGAGACGGATGCTATTTCTGGCTTCTGTTTGCGAATATCCCATCACTAACAAAATCGAACTTGGCTCGATCGTACCGCTACTACATGCCGAACCAGAACTAATGGCGATCCCCGCAAAATTCATTTCGCGGACAAGGTGGCGACCATCAATATGTTGATGATAAAAGCTGAGATGGTGGGGTAATCTGTCGGTTCCGATTGCTCCTGTGGGAATTAGATCGGGAATATCAGCAAGTAATGTGTATAGGCGATCGCGTAACTTGGCTAAACGTGCTGACTCTAAAAATAATTCCTGCTCGGCAAGTTCGGCGGCTAGCCCTAAACCCGAGATCGCGGCGACAGCTTGCGTTCCTGAACGGTAACCGCTTTCTTGTCCGCCCCCTTGAATTAATGGGATTAGCGATCGCTTTTTCGTCGTTTCAGGATTGATATAAAGCGCTCCGATCCCCTGTGTTCCATAAAATTTATGCGCCGAGAGTGAGAGCAAATCGATTGGTAAAGTTTGCACATCAATAGACATCTTACCGATCGCTTGCACGGCATCGGTATGAAATAGCACGTTAGCGTTACGGCAAATTTGCCCTAGTTTTTCGATGGGTTGAATCGTGCCAACTTCGTTTTGGGCGGCGATAATCGATACAAGTACAGTATTAGGACGTAGCGATCGGGCGAGATCTTTTGGTTCGACGCGACCTTGGCGATCTACGGGTAATCTTGTAATTTCCCAGCCATGTTGTTCGAGATACTGGGCTGGTAAGCGCACAGCCGAATGCTCAACTGATGAAATAACCATGTGCTGCGGCGTTTGATGTTGTCGCGCAATCCCCATCAGCACCATATTGTCGGATTCAGTGCCGCCCGATGTAAAAATAATTCCTTCAGGATCGGCGTTAATTAAACTCGCCACTTGCAAGCGCGATCGCTCGATCGCCATAGTCGATCGCTCCCCCCACCAATGCAGGCTAGAGGGATTTCCCCATTGCGATCGCATTACGTCCGTCATCAAGTCAATGACTTCTGGTCGCGTGGGGGATGTAGCACCATGATCTAGGTATATTTGCATGAAACAATTTTAACTGTTTGTTGAGCGTTGAGCGACGCTCAACATAACGTTCATGAAAGGGCAAACAGGGCAAATGCATTGTTTGTTGTTTGCGCTGCCAAAGTCTCTAATTCCACATCACGCAGCTTTGCCACACTCTCGGCAACATGCAAAACGTAGGCAGGTTCATTGTGTTTGCCTCGCTTGGGTACAGGCGCGAGAAATGGGCAATCTGTTTCAACTAAAATGCGATCGTTTGGCACAATTTTGGCAGACTCATGCAAGTCGTGAGCATTCTTAAACGTGACTACGC
>JAJAZG010000005.1 GCA_026785865.1 Pseudanabaena sp. CAN_BIN31 | reverse complement strand
TGCCTGTAATTGTTATAGGTTCGCGAGATATTGATACTTCATCGATCAGTTCTTGAAGTTTAGGTTGGGCTTCGGCTAAAGATATGAGGGTTGACATTTTTTGCTCACTGTTGCTAAAAGCAGAGTTATCGTCTCTTTTATGGGAAGAATGATTAGGTGTCACTTAACTTTTTGATGATTGACTTTGCCAGATTTTCGTTGATTTCCGTGTGACGAGGTACAGGTTGTGATTGCTTGGTTTTCGGATTTGTATACCAATCATGTCGCCCACCATTGCGGACAAGTACACAACCCATTTGCTCAAGTGTTTTAATTAAGTCTCTCTTTTTCACTTAGGCAACCAATAGTTCTTCAACTTTGCGTACATAGGGAATTTCCTCAGATTCAAGATCGACGAGTAGGGATTTCAGATTATCGGTAAGTTCTTCTCTACTCATTGACTGAGTAAGATAGTCTGGATAGTCATTGAGGAAACCGAGATAAAACTCGCCGTCTTGCCAAGATGTAAATTTGATTTTTCTCATGTAGTTACACCAATGTAATTTCAGATAAAGAGATGCGATCGCAAGTGCTTACTAAAAACATCACATTTTTTGTTTTGTCACACTTTGCTGATTATAGCTTTTGGCGATCTGATTAAGGCAATCGCTGTTCCAATTTTAGCTGCCAAAATATTTCTATCACTCTCAGGAAATTATTTTTATGTAGTGACCTTTTCTAAGGACAGTAAATCACTTTTAAAATTATCGAATCTTCTCCAGTTAAGCAGATCAACCACTTCAAAACCCATATTTCTACTTTTGTAGTGTGAAAATTTTGTGTCAACTTCTTCTGAAAGAGTCTTAAAGCAACGATCAGCTGCTAGATGAGGCTTTCCTTGTTCAAAGTGAAGAGATTGGTTTCTACCTTGCCAAATAATATTTTTTAGAGGCTGGCTCTGAATAAAACGACCATTAGGACAATCATCAGGATTTGCATAAACTATAGAAATACCTTGTTTCGCATACTGTAATAGATTACCCGCTAAAGATCCAACCGAAAAACGTTGAGTAGCTATCTTAGTTTCTAATTTTTCAAGCTCAATATCTTTCTCTTTCAATTCTTTATCATTGCCCCAATAGTTATCCCAAGATGAACCTATGCCGTTCATGTAATCATCATCGTCATCTGATAACTGTAAAGAAATAGCTCTCTGGTAGTCAGCCTGAACATATACAGTTAGCTTTTTAACCTTCGGAATTAATATTTCGAGCGTCTCATACTCTTCCCATATCAAAGTCGTAACCGCAGTAACAGCATGTTCAATTTGCTGCAAGTAATCAATCATCTTCATAAATCACTTTAAAAACCTATATTAGTATCAAAACATTATTATTTATCAAACATGTTCTGACTTCCATTCTAATGATAATCTTATGTTGAATTTTGGAATAGAATAAATTTAGGACGGTGTCATAGATTACCTATCTAAATTTTACTTTCATTAAAAAGAAAGGGCGCAAAGCGCCCCGTTTATATTTTATGGTGCTGTTGTTAGCGCTGCAACTGACTTAGAGTTAGTCACTTTCGCTTGAAGAAACTTCGTTTCTTTTACAGCTTGATTAGAAATTGAGAAGAGAGGATTAGAAGCAATACCTGCAATGACTGTGAATATTAATGTAAACACGATCGCTGCTTGTAGAGGCTTCATGCCAACCTGAGTCCATGTAATCGCAGGATAGTTTTTCACAGAATCAGACATTTCTTGAGGCTCCTTAACTACCATCATCTTGACAACGCGGATGTAGTAATAGAGAGAAACTACACTCATCACGAGCGCGAGTAATACTAAGCCGTAAGCGTGAGCTTGCCAACCTGCCCAAAAAATGTAGAGCTTACCAAAGAAACCTGCGAGGGGAGGAATACCACCAAGAGAGAGTAAGCAGACGCTAAGGGCAAGGGTGAGCAGAGGATCTTTTTGGTAGAGACCACTGTATTCGCTGATTTGATCGGTTCCTGTGCGGGAAGAAAACAGAATCACACAGGCAAATGCGCCCATGTTCATGAATAGATACAGGATCAAGTAAAAGATCATGCTGGCGTAACCCGCTTCGGAGTCGATCGCCATGCCGAGCATCACAAAACCTGCTTGACCGATGGATGAATAGGCAAGCATCCGCTTGATGCTAGTTTGCGCGATCGCCACCACGTTACCCAAGACTATGCTCAGAACAGTCAATACCACGAATACATAATGCCATTGCTGCGATGCAAGAGGAAAAGCGGTAATCAAAAATCTGAGCGCAAGTCCAAAACCAGCCACCTTTGAGCCAATCGACAAAAAGGCAACTACGGGTGTGGGTGAACCTTCGTATACATCAGGAGTCCATTGGTGAAATGGTACGGCTGAGAGTTTGAAGGAAACTCCCGCAATCACAAATACCATAGAGATGATGAGCGCTGTGTTGCTAACCGTGATTTTTGAGGCGATCGCCGACAATGATGTTTCGCCGCCAGAAAGTCCGTATAGCAAAGACATGCCATATAGGAAAATTGCCGAACTTGCCGCGCCGACTAATAAGTATTTGAGGGCGGCTTCGTTAGAGCGAGGATCGCGCTTGGTGTAACCCGAAAGCAAATATGACGAAATACTCAAAGTTTCCAGTGAGACAAATACCATCACCATATCGTCAGCGCCTGTTAAGAACATTGCGCCCAAGGTTGCCCCCAGCAAAATCACCAGATATTCGCCAACGACTACGCCCGATTGTTCTAAGTATCGGACTGAGACGAGGATCGTCAGCACTGCTGACAGGGCGATAATGCCGCGAAAAATAATGCTGAGTTTATCGCTGTTAAAACTACCCAAAAAGGCGATCGGGTTTTCGAGACTTGTCCATTGCCAGACTAGTGCGGCAGTGGAGGCGACTAAACCCGCGATCGCAATATATGGGAGTACATTGGCAGATTTGCGCCCTGATGCAATCAGATCGACGACTAGCACGAGTACCAATGTCCCAATGACAATCAGTTCTGGCAAAATCGCACCACTATTGAGCAGAGCATTGAGATTTGCTGTATCCATACTTAAATTTTTGTGTTATTGCTATGGCAATTGTACCTAGGTTTTGGCAGCAATCTACGACAGTCGTTTTGGTTTTCTCTTGTCCACTTACTTATTTGCTGTAAGACAAACAAAAAAGCCCCGCTCGGAAGAGCGGGGCTTTTTTGTTTGCTCAAGAATCAATCGTCAAGATTAACCGTTGATAGCAGGAGCCGCCATTGCGACAGGTGCTACATCAACAGCAGCCAAGTCGAGAGGGAAGTTGTGAGCATTGCGCTCGTGCATTACTTCCATACCCAAGTTAGCGCGGTTGATTACGTCTGCCCAGCTAGGTACTACACGTCCTTGGCTGTCAGAGATAGATTGGTTGAAGTTGAAGCCGTTCAAGTTGAAAGCCATTGTGCTTACGCCC
>JAJAZG010000004.1 GCA_026785865.1 Pseudanabaena sp. CAN_BIN31 | reverse complement strand
TGGCAAAACAATGAACTTGAGGACGATTTTCAAGCATGTATAGCAGCCAGTCGCGGTCTAGCTGATGTTGTAATCGATCGCGATCGCCTTTTTCAGACTTTCAAATGGCAACATAGCTTATTGATTGAATGCGCGAAAGGCGTTTACTCACTAGCACATACCACTTTGCATGACTATCTTGCCGCTTATCGAATTGCCAATAGCTCGCCCCTTGCCGCCCAGAAATATCTACTAGAGCGTATATTTCTCAAGCGTTGGCATGGGGTAATTGTGATGACCGTCAGCATTTCCCAGCAAGCCGATCGCATGTTGCAAATGATGAAACGAAAAGTTGACGATCTTGTAACTAAAGATCCTCACTTACAATCATTTCTGACATGGGTGAATCAACAGTCAATTCAAATCCAAACCCCATACAAAGCAGTGACGATTCGGGCTTTATACCTAGATATCGATTTAGAAAATACGCGATCGCTTGATCGCGCCCGCGCCTTAGATATTGCCCATTCTCGCTCCTTGGAACGCGCTCGCACCAAAGCCTTGGGGATTGACAATACGATGGAAACAGAAATGGATATCGATTACACAATCAATCTTGCTCTCAACCTTGATTTAGCCTTATATTTTAGTAACAATCCTGTTTTAGAACTAGCTTGCACACTCGAACCTGACTTGCATAGAGGCTTACAATCATTACGCCAAAAGCTTCCTGATCATTCTAAAAACCGAGAAACTTTTGCAAAGTGGTGGCAAGCTAAAGGTTTGGATTGGTCAAAAAAATTACGAAATCTAATTATTCAACACCGTAAAGGCTCCCAAGAGTGGCAATTTAGTGAAAATCAACTCAATGTATTACGGACATATCATGAGGCAAATAAGCTCTTGATTGAATGTTTAAATAATGCTGAATATGTCAGTCCATTGGTCAAGGATCAAATTGAGTCTAGTTTGCTACTACCTCAAGGCGATTACAACATATTGCATCTGTAGCGCGGGCATCCTGCCTGCGTCACCACAATGCAAGCGAGACGCTTGCGCTACATGAGGATATTCTTTTCGAGAAAGCACCTTAGAGCTTTGCTCTAATTCTTCTTTTGTAGTTTGGTAATAGCGATTGCTATACTTTAGAGATTATTTTGAAGAGATAAATATTCTGTGCTAGAAGTCCGCGAAATCTGTAAATCTTATGGGAAGAAGCAAGTTTTGCATGACTTAAGCTTTGGTATTCAGGCGGGGGAAGTCTATGGTTTGCTTGGGCCAAATGGGGCTGGTAAGACCACCATGATTAGCATTTTATGTGGCTTGATCAAAGCCGATCGCGGCAATGTCACGATGAATGGTCAAAATTTATCAAGTGCCTCGCGATCGCTGATTGGCGTTGCCCCACAAGAAAATATTTTTTATAAAAGTTTAACTTGCGAAGAAAATTTGCGGTTTTTTGGGCGGCTTTATGGACTGAGCAACCAAGCTTGTCAGAAGCAAGCACAGCATTGCTTAGAACTTGTGGGGCTAAGCGATCGCGCCAAAAGTATTGCGGAAAAACTCAGTGGTGGAATGCAACGCCGTCTGAGCATGGCGATCGCCCTTGTGCATCAGCCGCAATTAGTCGTGCTAGATGAACCGACAACAGGACTGGATATTGAAGCTCGTTACGAAGTTTGGGAATTAATTCGCAAACTTTGCGGTCAAGATACGGCAATTCTCTTGACGACCCATATGCTCGAAGAAGCGGAGCGTCTTTGTCATCGGATTGGTATTATCAAGCAAGGAAATTTGCTGGCTGAAGGCAGTCTCGAAGAATTGCGTAAACATGTTCCCGCTCAAGAAATTGCGATTATCTGCACGCCTGACGAAGAGCTAGCGATCGCTAGAGCGATCGAGCTTGGCTGGGTCTATCGCCACTATGGTCGGGATCTCGCTTTTTGGCTACCTGAGACCATGGAGTTAAAAGAAATTTTGACGCATTTTGAAGGCATCGCCATCGACTCGATCATGCGTCAACCCGTCCGCCTCGAAAATATCTATGTCGAAATTACCCAAAGCGCTAAATAGTTGGGCTAATGCTTTTGTTATATTTACACTTCTGCCGATCGCAAAATCAACCTGAATAATCAATGTTTAAGTTTGCTCACAAACTCGCTAGCTTCGCAATTTATACAGGCGTATGTCTGGGAATCGCCAGCACCATATCACCAGCATTTGCTGAAGATAGCAGCCTTGGCATCATCATGCGGCGCGGACATCTGCGGGTAGGGATGGATGCGGCGATCGGTGGGCCTTATATGTTTTGGAATGCAAAGACGCAGTTTTATGATGGCTTTGAGCTAGAGATTATTCAAGAGATTGCGGCGCGATTGAATATTGAGCCACGTCCGATTAATATTCCTTGGGGAAATCAGCCTGAAAATTTAGGATCGCGACAGGTTGATATATTGCTCAGTGCGCGGGAAGAAGGGGCGCTAGAAATGGGCGAGACTAAGGGGAAATTTATTGAAACTGTGCCTTACTATCGCAGCGCTCAAAGATTATTGATTCGGGCGGATGGGACGCAAATTAAATCTTTACGCGACATGATTGGCAAGCGGGTGGGAGTTGTGGCAAATAGCGGAGGCGCGGCGATCGCCGAAACTTATAATAAGAACAGAGGCAACGCGATTCGTCTATTTTCATCACGAGATCTTGATCGCATGGTGATCCAACTGCGCGATCGTCAACTTGATGCGATGATCCTTGATGAACCTGTAGCAGTGTGGCAAGTCCGCAATAATCCTAATTTTATAATTGTGGGTGAGCCTTTAATCCCAATTCGCTTAGTGGCGATCGTCAATAAAGATGATGTATCCCTCAAAAAAGCCGTGGATAAGGCGTTAGCAGAAATGCGTCAAGAGGGTAAACTCGAACAAATACTTAAAAGGTGGAACCTGTGGGAAAGCCAGACAACTTTAAAATCAACAAAGGGCTTGCCAGTTACGGTATTAGCGATCATTACGCCGTACTCGGTTTACCGATGACCACCGATGTCGAACATATTCGCAAAAAATTTATCATGCTTGCGAAGATCTTGCATCCTGATGTATTTGGTAGAACTTCTGAAGAAAAAGAGCTTGCTACCAAATATTTCTCGAAAATGGTCAGCCCTGCTTATAAATTGTTGAATAGCGATCGCGAGCGCGGTGAATATTTAGCAACTTTGAGAATTTTTGCTCAAAGTAAAAAACAGAAAGCAGAAGTCCCCACCCTCACTTCAGAAATTGCTCAAAAGCTGTATCGGATTCCTCACGAAATTACCTATAAACAATATGTCGAGCAAGTTGCGCCTAAGCAGTATGAAACACTTGACTCGATTATGGAACATACCTCCGTTCTCAGTGAGTTAAATCTCGTATATTTATTTACTCAAAACAGTCTCAACTTTAGTTCAAGCAGCAGTGTTGCTTCCGCGTCGGGTAGTCCAAATGCTGTGGCAACTCCTGTCGCTCAGCCTGCCCAATCACCAGCGCTGCGCAATCTGAATATGGCGGAGCTATTTGTTGGCAAAAAGCAATGGACTGATGCACTCAAAGAATTGATTAGCGCCGAGAAGCTCGATCCCAATAATGCCAAGGTCTATGCGCTGAAAGGCTTAGTGCAGATGAATCAAAATGCGGCGGCGATCGCGAAGGCAAGCTTTCAAAAAGCTCTTAAACTCGATCCTAAAGAGCCAACGGCGCTCAAATACCTCAATCAAGTGAATGCGGCGACAAAACCACCCGAAAAACAAGGCGGATTATTTGGCTGGGGTAAAAAATAATCTCTAACATTTCTCGCTAGGACTGAATTTCGGTAAGATTTTAAAGATGTAGCGAGGCAAGCATTTTGGATTTCCGCAGACTAAAATACTACCGTCATAATTCTCTGATTTTGGTTGCCAGTGGCGATCGCTTGCTGCTAGATGCGATCGCTGAAATTTTAGCATCAGAGAAATATAATTTCATTACCGAAACCAGTGGTGAAAAAGCATGGGAAATCATTCTCGAAAAGAAACCCGCGATCGTCTTGGCTGATTGGTCTACTCCAGATATCTCAGGTTTAGCTCTATGTCATCGAGTCAAGGCAAATCTTCAGCTTCCCGAACTAATCGCGACTTACTTTATCTTGATCGTTGAAGCATTAAACTCTCAGCAGCGCCAAATTGGCTTAGATACGGGTGTCGATGAATTTCTCAGCAATCCTATTGACGGTTCTGAGCTAAAAACGAGATTGCGGACGGGGCTGCGCGTCAGTGCTTTAATGCAGTCTTTAACATGGACAAACCAAAGACTGCTAGCTCAAAATGATCTGTTGGATGCGCTCACATTATCCGATCCTTTAACTAAGGTTTTGAGTGAGCAAGCCTTTGCGGAGGTGATGCCGAAAATGATGCAGCAATTTAAAGGATATGGTAATTACAAAAATTATAGTTTCTTGAGTGTGCTGATCATCGATGTTGATAATTTCACGCAAATTACCCAATCCTATGGTATGCGGATTGGCAATGAAACGATTAAGGCGATCGCAGGACGATTAAGCCATAGTTGTATGGCAAATAGTTTGATTTACCGTCATGGTTTAGATGAGTTTGTTTGTGTCACGCCCCATAACGATGAGGCAAGTGGCCTCCAACTTGC
>JAJAZG010000003.1 GCA_026785865.1 Pseudanabaena sp. CAN_BIN31 | reverse complement strand
TTAACGATTTTACTATTTGTTGGTTTAATTTCCTTTTTACGCGGATCGATCCGAGATCGGACAACTGACGCACTACTTACTTTAAAAAAACTTGCTGTAGATCAAACTACGGACGATCGCCTATTGATGCAAGTTCGCGACCATCTTAGACAAAGAGCTTATAAAGTAGTTGAAATTGATCCAGAACGAGACTTTGTAACTTTGTCGGGGCAGGTAAGGCCAAGTTTATTTTTGGCAGTTTTCATGACGCTATTAGCCGCGATTGGTTTAATTTGTCTGGGGCTAGTTTTAGGTATTTTAATTCCTGATTTAGAAAATATTTGGTTATGGCTGACAGCTATGTCACCGATCGCTGGCATATTTTATTGGCGCGGTACGCCTCGCGAGCGTCAAGTTAGTTTGAGACTGCTGCCTGATGCAACGCTTAAAGTCCGCGCCCACAAAGATGAAATTGAAGAGTTGCAGCGATCGCTAAATCTCGAAAAAATTGAGAGTTAGAGCGCAAAGCAGTATATTTTTCTATAATAGATTTAGAAAGTTTTGCAAAATTTTACTGGTACTTAATGACTACTGTTTTACCGCGTCTCAGAGCAGAGACAATTACGGCGAATTCTTTAAAAAACATCACTTCAAGCTTAGATAGCTTGTCCCCAAATCAACAACTTTTACCTTTAACTGCCATAGTTAATCCCCGCGATCGCCTAGAAATTGGTGGTTGCGATGTGGTGGAATTGGTGCAGCGATATGGCTCACCACTTTATATTTTAGATGAAGTTAGCCTGAGAACTGCTTGTCAGCAATACCGTGATGCTTTTACGAAGCATTACCAAGGGCGATCGCAGGTTTTGTATGCGTCTAAGGCTTGGAGTTGTCTGGCAGTTTGTGCGATCGTTGGCGCTGAAGGGCTGGGTATTGATGTAGTTTCGGCAGGTGAAATCCTGACGGCATTACGCGCAGAAGTTGCGCCAAGTTTGATTTATTTTCATGGCAATAATAAATCTGTTGATGAACTTAGCTATGCCCTAGAATCTGGCTGCACAATCGTGGTCGATAACTGGCATGAGTTAAAAACTTTAGATCACCTTACTAAAGAGCAATCCCTATCCACGAGCTTTATTGAGCCACGGATCATGCTGCGTTTGACTCCTGGGATTGAATGTCATACCCACGAATACATCCAAACAGGACATATCGACAGCAAATTTGGTTTTGATCCCAATGAAATCGAAGCTGTGTTTGCCTATGTGTCAGAGTCTAGCCTCAACTGCGTTGGGATTCATGCTCATATTGGCTCGCAAATTTTTGAATTGCAACCACACCAAGACATCGGTGGCGTGATGGTGCAGTGGTTTAAGCTCGCTGGCGAAAAATATAGCTTGAAGTTTTCAGAGCTAAATATTGGCGGTGGTTTGGGGATTCGCTATGTCGAATCTGACGATCCACCTAGTATTGAAGATTGGGTAAAAACTGTATGTGCTGGTGTAACTGATGCTTTTGTTACCGCAGGTTTAGGATTACCCAAATTACTCTGTGAACCGGGGCGATCGCTAGTTGGCTCAACCTGTGTGACTGCCTATACAATCGGTGGCAGCAAGACTGTTCCTGATATTCGCACCTATATCACCGTTGATGGTGGTATGTCGGACAATCCTCGTCCAATTACCTATCAGTCAAAATATCGCGCCGTGGTTGCCAATCGCATGAGTGCGCCGTTATCACAAACAGTGACGATCGCTGGTAAGCATTGTGAGTCGGGTGATATTTTGATCAAAGATATTCAACTGCCTGAGACAAATGCGGGTGATATTTTGGTTGTATTTGGGACAGGTGCATACAATTACAGCATGGCATCTAATTACAATCGTTTACCTAAGCCTGCGGCCATTATTGTTGAAGGCGGTGAATCGAGTTTGATCATCAAACGTGAAACTCGTGAGGATCTATTGCGTCAAGATTGTTTGCCAGAGAGACTACGCAAGTAGTTACAGAGCTTTGCGCCGATCTCGAACCCAGATTTTTGAGAAAACCACGCAAAACAATGTATATTTTTCAGTTGTGAATGAGAGGGATATGAATGCAGTGGTTTATCAACATCAACTCAATTGCATTCATTATGAGGGCGATCGATATCCTTGCAGTATTGGGATTGATTTATCTCATGCTGTCTCTCAGCAACGATCGCCGCACTTTGTTGATGGTGCGGGGCATCATTTTTTTACTAGTTGCTAGTGTTTTGAGCGATCGCCTTGGTCTGCGATTGCTCAATTTCGTCCTCGATAAATTATTAATTGGTGCAGCTGTGGCGATGGCGATAATTTTGCAGCCAGAGCTACGGCGATTTTTGGAGCGTCTGGGACGCGGAGATTTACTGTCTTTGATCCAACCCACAGTTAATCGGCGATCGTCAATTGAAGCTGATTCTGTAATCGCGGAAATAACTGACGCTGTGATTGAGCTATCGCAAAACCGTACAGGGGCGCTAATGATTATTGAGACAGGTGAACCAATTGACGATCGCGATTTTTCTGTGCCAGGTGTAAGGCTAAACGCTTTATTATCAAAAGAGCTATTGCACACTATTTTTCAGACCTCTACCCTTTTGCATGATGGAGCAATCCTGATTCGGGAAGATCGAATTCTGTCGGCTGGTGTGATTTTGCCAATTTCTGAGCGCGCCGCTTCTCGCGAGATTGGCACAAGACACCGCGCCGCGATGGGCATTACCGATCGGGTCAGAAATTGTTTTTGCATTGTCGTTTCGGAAGAAACAGGTTCAATTGCGATCGCGGAAAATGGCATATTAGATCGTCCTGTATCGAGTATTCGTTTACGGGAAATATTAGAAACTAAACTAGGTAATTATCGTCCGACTCCTTTAGGAAGAACAGTGCCAAGCTTTAATTGGTTTTGGTTGAGTTCAAAGATCAAAAATATGGTAAGTCGAAAATCCTCAGAGAAGAAATGACCGCTAAGCTATTGCAAACTTTACCAACAGATCTTGATCGCCAACGATTGCCTAAACATGTCGCCGTAATTATGGACGGTAACGGACGCTGGGCAAAGCAGAAGGGAATGCCCAGAATCGCAGGGCATCGACAGGGCGTGGACGCTCTTAAGGATTTGTTGCGTTGTTGCAAAGATTGGGGCATTGCCGCACTGACAGTCTATGCTTTTTCTACCGAAAACTGGAGCCGCCCCGCCCAAGAAGTTGATTTCTTGATGGTTTTATTTGAGCGAATGTTGCGCCATGAATTGCAAGAAATGTGCAGCGAGGGAGTACGCATTTCCTTTGTCGGCGATCTTGATTCACTATCCAAGTCTTTGCAGTCAGAAATTGCGCGATCGCAGATTGCCACCGCGAACAATCAGTCTATTCATTTTACGGTGGCGATCAACTATGGCAGTCGTCGTGAAATAGTGAGAGTCTGTCGCCAGATTGCTGAAGCAACTTTAGCAGGTGAGATCAAATCTGAAGATATTGACGAAAACCTCTTTGAGCAACATCTCTATACGGCAGGAAACCATAACCCCGACCTATTAATTCGCACCAGTGGCGAAATGCGTTTAAGTAATTTTCTGCTCTGGCAAATGGCTTATACAGAGATATATTTCACACATACGCTTTGGCCAGATTTTAATCGTGATGAGTTTCACCGAGCGCTGATTGATTATCAAGAACGCGATCGGCGTTTTGGTAAAGTTTAAAAAAAGTTTAAAGTTAGTCGAATCAACGCTCATTTATTTACAGCAAAAGCTGTGGAGATCGCTATAGCTTTTGCGTACTGTGCTATAAACCTTGCTGCAAAATAATTTTGACCATTGTTGTTTTTGTTTGTTATCTCGAATACAAAAAAAAACTAACTTCCCTATACAGTTAGTAACATAGATGAATTAAACGTCAAATAAAAAAGGTTTAACTATGATATCTACTATTTCTCAAGACAACCTAGTAATAGATATTTTAAACAGTACATTTGGCGCGGATATCGTTAACGGAGCCATGAAATATATAGCTTGTTACAACGACCGTAAGGGAGAAAAGCGCCGTCTCATATCGAATCATTTCAATATACTTTCTTTTGAGTGGCAAAAAGGCAATGCCAAAGCCTATCTAGAATCATTAGATACGGAGCTACAAAACTGTATAATCTGCCATCTTATGGAAGATTTTGTCATCGACAGGACTAGTAAAGCATAATCAAGTCTACAAAAAGCCGCGCTAAGCGCGGCTTTTTATTTTAGTAATGATTGCCAATTTTGCGATGGTGGGCGGCGGTGATGGACTCAGGTTTAGAAACTCGTCCTTCTTCAGCGATCGCATAAATTACCCAATGATCAGCACATTCCATCCGACTGATCACTTCACATTCCATAAATGCAAGAGCATCGGTAAGAATCGGTGCGCCAAAGGTCGATTGTTGGGTTTTGACACCCTCAAAGCGATCGGCTCCGGGAGCAAATCGTTTTAAGAAATGCTGCATCAGTTTGGAATAATTACCATCTTCGAGAACATTCAACACAAAGCGATCTCCCACTTGCATAAATGACTCGATCGCCCGATCCTTTGCGACAGCGACGGTAAAACCAAGTGGCTTGAAACTAGCTTGAGCCACCCAAGAAGCTAACATCGCACTGCTTGTGCCACCTTTAGCCGCCGAAATAATATACAAACCACCCGCCAAACGTCCCAAAGCTTTATCAAGATCAGCATCGATCGCCTTTAGCTGTTTGATATTTTGTTTGCGAGTGAGCATCTGCCCCAAGTCAGTACCCGCCTCATCACAGATTTGATAAGTGGCTTCGTTAGGATTTTCACGGACGCGAATCGCAGGAAAAGCGGTGACTACTCCCAAATCTCTGAACCTGTTATTTAGCAGATCAATTGATGAATCTTGATCTCCATGGGGTTCATACAAGCCAATCACTTGTTTTTCGCTTGCCGCCGCTAAAATTGCCCCGATCGCTGTTTCCACATGACTATTTGATGCGGGTGCAGTGCAAACCACTAAGCCCGCCGCATGGCTGACCAATTCACGCAATTCCTGTAAATCGATCGCCTTGAGATCCGCCATTTCTACAGCCACACCAGTTTTGGCGATCCCACGCGCGATCGCTTGTGATAGGCGATCGCCATAGCCATAATCTGACACATAGCAAACCACCACATTAGTTTCGCCCTTAGTTTGGGCTTGGCTCCATTGGCGATAGTTCTCGGTTAGTTCTTTGACGTTGTAACGTAGCAATGGACCATGACCATTCGCCACGATTTCCGCTTGTGGTAATTCATCCATTCGCTTCATCGCCGCAATTACCGATCGCGCATTTGGAGCCATCAAACATTCATAATAAAAGCGGTAGTCGGGCGTGATTCTCTTTAAATCTTCATCATAAACAGCCTCACTGCAATAATGCATTCCAAAAATGTCGCAGGTATACAAAATCGATGTCGCATGGTCAAAGGTCATCATCGTGTCGGGCCAATGCAAGTTCGGCGCACTCACAAACTGCAAAATATGACCATTGCCCAAATCTACTTGATCGCCATTCTTAACAACTTGCTGCTTAAAAGGCTGATTGATTAGCTCAGCAAGAAATTGCAAAGCCACTTTTGTGGCAACTATAGTCACATTAGGGGCTAGTGCTAATATCTCAGTCACCAAGCCGCTATGATCTGGCTCAGTATGGCTAATCACCAAATATTCAATCTGCGCGGGATCAATTTGTTCTTTGAGTGTCTTGAGATATAGCTCGCGAAATTTAGCGTGAGATGTATCGACTAGCGCTAATTTTTCACCACGAATGATATAGGAGTTGTAGGTTGTCCCATTTTGCAAACCAAACTCGATATCAAAGCGATCTCGATCCCAGTCAAGCGATCGCAGTGTGGTCGTGTCCGCCGCAATTTCGTCAACCTGCATCGTGAGGCGGCGCTCAATGGGCTTTTTCAGGATTTCTTCATTAGATGGAATTTCAATAACAGCTACCACAGTTTTGTCTCCCTATCTCATTTTTATCTCTTTCTAGTCTAATCCCTACTTTTAGACAAGTCCAATTGAATCTACTGATTGATATCATAAGAAATCATCGGAGCGCTTTGCGTTCCCCCCTATTTTCTATTATTTTTACCGCCACTATGTCAGATCTTTACGTTTCATGGGACGAATATCACGCCAAGATCGAGCAACTTGCCACCCGAATTTATCAGTCGCAATGGGAATTTGATCAAGTTCTCTGTTTAGCTAAAGGTGGTTTACGCATTGGTGATGTACTTTGCCGAATTTTCGACAAGCCTCTTGCCATTCTCTCGACCTCTTCCTACGGCGGCAAAGATTTTCAGGATCGGGGAAACTTAACGATCGCCAATAACATCACTATGACCACAGCAACTCTTGGTAAACGAATTTTGCTGGTTGACGATCTGGTTGATTCGGGTGTGACCCTCGCAGGTATTGTGGAATGGCTCAAACAACATAATGAGTTCGAGATCACAGAAGTGCGATCGGCGGTTCTATGGTTTAAGGCTTGCTCGGTTGCTAAGCCCGATTATTATGTGGACTTCTTGTCAGATAACCCTTGGATTCATCAACCCTTCGAGAAATATGAAAAGATCAATCCCAATGAGCTATAAATTTGGGAACTGGATTTGGGCGATGGTCAGCTAATTCGGGTCAACAGTTTACGGCTTTATCACGAATTTAGAGTTTTCGTGTGGCGGGAAGCATTTCTGCTATTTTTATTTTATATACCTCTATCATGAAAAGTCAGATTCTACGATCAACTGTTCGATATTTAGAGGGAAGTCGCCTTTATCAACCATTTTTCCGAAAACTCGGTAACAATCATTTTTCCCACCTTCATTTCTTGGGTATCCCAACCAAAGAATTATTATCAATTTTTTGTCTGCATCAACTTTAAAAAATAATCTGTAGCGATCGCATATACCCGTCAACTTTACTCGTTGATAATCACTTAAATTTCCTCTAAGTTCAAAATCTTTGCTAAATGGATCGTTGGGAATAGATTCCTCGATCGCTTTTTGTAATGCTTTTAATAATTTTGGCTTAAATCTTTCTCTGTATTGCTTTGGCGTGTCTTTTTCTTTAAATTTAATTGAACCTGCTACAAGCTCTTGAAGCTGTTTATTAAAGATTTTGTGGAAATAAATTTTCCATCCATTGATTTCTATCAACCTACGTCTACTCCTTCAGTCAGCGCGGAAATTCTGGCACTCATTTCACTTGTGTAAGGGACTAGATTTTCTGGGTTGTTATTTGAGTCATGCCATA
>JAJAZG010000002.1 GCA_026785865.1 Pseudanabaena sp. CAN_BIN31 | reverse complement strand
TGGCTCCAATCAATCTCGCGATCCTTTTACCAGTTCGATCATTAATCCAGTTCCAAATTTAGAAACTCTATTGGCAAAGCCTAAGGAGCTACCTAACCTCAGACCTGCGGTAATCGTCAGAACATCTACTATTGCAAAAATTTTACTACCTCCTCCTCTTCCTCCTGACATTAAAGCTGCTGAAGGCACAAAAGTTACAGGCACTGTTGAAATTGCGGGTACGATATTTGCGATTGTCAATGCGTTTGGTGAGCCAACTTCTCGCTATGTTAGGGTTGGTCAAATGATTTCTAATGGTAAAGTGTTAGTTAAACGGATTGATACTAATGCGGAGCCGCCGATTGTGGTATTGCAGCAAAATGGAGTTGAAGTTTTACGTCCTGTAGGCGCTCCTGTCGTTGATGCTGTAGATACAACTCAGCCTCAGCCGCAAACTGCCGTTCCTGCTCCTGCTCAGCAGACTATCGCTCCATTTGTCTTGGCTCCTGCTCAGTAATTAATAATAAGAACCAAAAAGCTATGGCACACGCCCCGCGTGTGCCATAGCTTTTTGGATTTTAAGTTTTTTTATGCTCACTTACTTTGCAGAGCTTTGGCTATGCAACTCATTCAAGTAAGTGTCAAAATAGTTTTTAACGTTGCGAGATTGAGGCGAAATGATGTCACTAAAAGCTGGCAAAGAGGCATTGTTGCGAAAGCGTTACACTGAGGCGATCGCTATCTTAACTGAATATAGCCGCGAGAGTACGGATAAAAACTCTAAAGACTATGTGCAAGCGCAAATCTGGCTAGTTTCGGCTTATAAAAAAACTGGACGCGCTGATAAAGCGATCGCTATTTGTGAACAACTAGAAACATCGTCTGACCCACAATTGCAAAAATGGTCGCAAAAATCTTTAATTACACTTCGGTCGATGCTTGATGCGCCAACCGACGATCGGATCAGGCGGAATGAAGATGTCGCCTCAGTGATCAAGTCTGATGCTCGCCGTTATCGCAAAAAAGACGTTACGCTCGCCCTTCCCTCTCGCTATACATATTTTCTAATCGCAGCGATCGTACTAACGATTCTCGCAATTATTGGTTTGCAATTTTTAATCGGCTATGGAATCTCACGAATTTTTACAGATTTCTTCTCAGAAGCTTGGTTAAAAACAACTGCGATCGTCGCGGCTGTATTTAGCATTTTGCTATTCTTCATGTCGCCTTGGATCATCGATATTACCCAAAAGCAGTATCACCGTATTCAATGGATTACCTTGGCAGATTTGGATATTAAGAGTCCTGAATCTGTGGAAATCATTGAAAACTTTTGTGAAAAGTACAATATTTTTGTGCCTCGATTGGGATGGGTTGAAGACGATGTACCCGTTGCTTTTACCTATGGTGTCATCTCTAACTCGGCGCGAATTGTGGTCAGTCGCGGATTATTTGAATGTTTAGATGATGATGAAATTGCGGCGGTCTATGCTTATCAATTGGGACGAATTCGGAATAAGAGTTTTGCGGTTTTAACCTTTGTTTCTGCGCCTGTGCAAGTTCTCTATTTTATTTATGTGTTACTGAGCCGCCGCAGTTATCAAGCCAAAAGTGCGAAGCGAATTTGGCAAATCGCCGCAACCTTTGCCAATGTTCTTTATTCGCTTAGCAATTATTTATTGGTTTGGCTCTCCCATGCTAGTACGATCGTCAGCGATCGCTTTGCCTCAGAAATTACAGGCAATCCCAACGCCCTCGCGAGAGCCTTACCAAAAATGGCGCGGCAAATGCTGCCCTACAATCAGCCAGCCATGCCTACCAATCGCCTTTTAGAATCGACAAGAGCGCTAGGAATTTGCGATCGCCAAACGATGACGGCGATCGGCTTAGCAATGGAAATTGCTCATACTGGGCAAACCGATCAAAATCCCTATCGTGTATTTCTATGGGAACTTTTTAATCCTTGGCGGCGTTGGCTAGAGATACATTCCACTCATCCCTTGGTTGGAAAGCGTTTGAAATTTTTAGCAGGATATTCTAAACAGTTGGGGCTGTTAACGGAATATGATTTTGCGGAACTTTTGAAGGAAGAGAAAAAGCTCAATAAAAAGCTGTTATATCAAAACTTTTGGCGTGATTTATTGATCCAAGTCTCTCCAGTTCTCGGTGTAGCGATCGCCGTAATTACTGCCATGTTGTTCTCTCAATTATTTAATCGATGGCTATTACTGAGCCTATCGATGATTGGTTTGGGTTTGGGATTTATGCTACAAGGAAGTTTACGCTATCCCGATTTTTGTCGTGTAGCTGACACCGACTTAGTCAGTCTATTGATCGATCCCTATGCTAGTTATGTGCAAGGCACTCCTGTGCAAATCGCTGGGGAGATGCTCGGCTATGGCACTGATGAATTCTATCTTGGTTATGCCATGCGTCTCGAAGATCAAGGTGGTTTAGCTTTTCTGAATTACATTCCCAATTTTCGTCAATGGATTATCGATCCTTCCCATACAATTAGAAATTTGGAAATACTATGCGATCGCTCGGTGATTGCGATAGGTTGGTTTCGGCGTGGCAAGTTCCCCATTATCGATTTATCGACATTACAACCAATCATGGAAGATCGTCCGCAACAACGCGCTTCTCTCACCAGCTATCATCAATTTTGGAATAACATTGGCAGTTCGATTCTAGTTTTGCTAGGCTTATCGCTTCTAATCCTAACTTCAAGATTGTTCTAAGAATCTAGAATTTAAGAACACAGAAAACTTCATTTTTGTGTTCTTAAAAATGGGCAATACTAGATCATAAAAAAAGAGTCTCGCTTATATTGTGGGCATCCTACTCGTAACGCAATGTCAAAAAAGCTTTATCCTAGAAAGCCTGCCAATAGTAACCTCTGCGTGAATGTACCTTAAATCTCTCCATATCAAGCAGTTTCGCAACTATATCGATCAAGAAGTTAACTTCACAGCGCCCAAAACTATGATCGTGGGCAACAATGCTCAAGGTAAATCTAACTTGCTTGAGGCAGTTTTACTATTGGCAACTTTACGATCACATCGTGTGAGTAAAGATCGTGACTTGGTGCGAAATGGTGAAGCGATCGGCGAAATTAGGGCAGTCTGTCAGCGATCGCCTGAGAGCTATCCCATTGAATTAATGATGCGGATGCGAGCCATTGGCAAACGCACTTTGCAGGTAAATGGAGTCAATCAAGCAAGGCATCTTGATTTTTTGGGGAATCTGAATGCCGTAATATTTTCGAGCTTAGATTTGGATTTGGTGCGGGGCAGTCCAGAGAGTCGGCGCGATTGGCTGGATACAGTTTTGATTCAACTAGAGCCAATTTATATCAATCTTTTGCAGCAATATAGCCAAGTTTTGCGGCAACGTAATGCTTTATT
>JAJAZG010000001.1 GCA_026785865.1 Pseudanabaena sp. CAN_BIN31 | reverse complement strand
CTTTCTACTGCGGCGCGATCGCTGATCTCACCATTTTGTGACTTAGTTGCAGCCGTCCTTAGTTTGATACTTACTTCAGCAGTTCGCTCCGCAATTACGGCAATATTCTTTGGAGAAAGATCTGCTCCAGAAGATCTTGTATTTTCTTTTGCCGCGATCGCATCAAGCGCCGCTTCTGCCGACATGTCCATTTCTAAGGCTGAGGAGTCTGAATTATCTCCCAAGTTCAAATCTTCACTGGGAGTATCAAAAAGAATCGCCAGATCGGGCAATTCTTCACGCACCATCCGAATCGGCAAATTCGCAATCAAAGCTGTCATCCGTTTGTCGGACTCTAAGCGAATATCTAATGAATCTTCATCAAGTTCTACATACTTAGAGACTACGCGCATAATCTCATTACGCATACTTTCAAAAACTTTTGGCTCGATCGCGGCTCGATCATGCGCCAAGATAAACTTCAAACGCTGCTTGACTTTCGCCCCACTAGGGACATTACTTCTTTGAAATAGGCGATCGAGCAGTGTTGAAATCATCTAAAACCTCAGGAGTTTCCACTAATCCAGTTTGACAGACGAGAAAAAATTCCTTTAGGCGGAACTTCGAGTTTTAAAAACTCAACATCGCGACCCTCTAGCCGTTTCGCCACATTCATATATGCAATGCCTGCGAGTGAAGGCTTGTCTGACAAAACTAATGGTTCCCCTTTATTAGTAGAAACGATCACCTGTTCGTCATCAGGAATTACGCCAATTAATTTAACTGACAAAATATCCAGCACATCTTCGACACTCATCATGTCGTTGTTTTTTACCATGGCTGGACGAATGCGGTTGAGAATTAATTTAATATCGGTAATACGATTTGCTTCTAATAAACCAACTACGCGATCAGCATCACGCACCGCCGAAATTTCGGGAGTCGTCACCACGATCGCCTCTTTTGCACCAGCGATCGCATTTTGAAATCCTGACTCAATTCCTGCGGGGCAATCAATTAGCACATAATCAAAATATCGACTCAGAACCTCAACCAAGGCTTTCATATGTGCCGCTGTGATCGCTGTCTTGTTACGAGTTTGCGGTGCGGCTAACAGGGACAGATTGGGCTGACGCTTATCTTTGACTAGAGCTTGGTCGAGTTTACATTCTCGTGCAATTACCTCTAGAGCGGTATACACGATGCGATTTTCTAATCCCAACAAGAGATCGAGATTTCGCAAGCCAAAATCAGCGTCTACCAAAACAACTTTGCGTCCAAGTTTGGCAAGCGCCATGCCAAGATTTGCCGAAGATGTGGTCTTGCCGACACCACCTTTACCAGAGGTAACAACGATAATGCGACTCATGTTTACAGCTTACTAATTGGGAGAGGGGTAATTTAACGGAAAATGGTTAGATGCTGAAAAATTAACAGCTTGGACAATCTGAATCGCAGGTGTGCCTTTGCTACTTACAAATGCGACTTCTGGACAGAACAATGTACTAGGAGTCTCAACACGAGCAATCAAACTAGCAATCCTAACTTGAGTTGCATCTAGGTGTAAAGCCATAACTACCGATTGGGCGTTGCCTTTAGCACCTGCATGAGCCATGCCTTTCAGCTTGCCACACACAATAATATCGCCTTCAGAGATTATTTCTGCACCAGCATTAACATCGCCAAACACAATAATACTGCCAGAATGCCGAATTTCTGTACCAGATCTTACGGTCATCTTAATGTATAGCGGATCATCAGTAGGTGCATTAGGGATCGGATTAAATCCTAATAGTCCACGAAAGACCGTCCCTTGCTCAACTGAGAAGCCCATGCTAGCAGCATTAATCGCAGTCTGACGGCGATTTGTAACCACGCAATGTAGCAAAAGTTGATAGTTTTGCAGCGACTCGGATATTTCTTGGAGTTGGCGCGTATCTAGTAGGCGATCGCCTGATTGCAGATATACCTGTGTGCGGGGTTTCCAGTCATGCCCACTCGCCGCCATGCGTTGCTCTAGTTGAGCCAGTATTTCTTCCCAAGACAAAGTGAGCAGTGAAGTATCGGCATCATTTGACTCTTGGTTATCGGCAGCCTTAGTTTCGGCATCATCACTCGTACTAAATGGTAACTTGATCTTCTTGTCAGTTGGCAACAGCAGATTTAGCCTGCCATCGAGAGTTTTAAATCTTACCTGTGAGATCTCAGGATCGGGGGGGCGATCGGGTTGAGCCTTTTTCGCAGGTTGGCTGGAAATTGGTTTGAGATCGCCGCCTTCGACATCAGCGACAGTTAGAGGCGCAGGAATATTACCGACAGGCTCCTCATTTTTGTCAGTCACGACAATGACTTCAGGCATCTCCGCAAAAGACAAATCCCCTGCGACCGACTGTAATTTTGTAGGAGGCAGAGGATTAGATTTCACGGCAATATTACGTTCTTTAGTATTTTTTAAGCTTGTCTCAAATTTAGCATTAAGTATTAGTCAGTAACAAGGGGCTTAAGCCCCTTGACTGCCTTAAGCTGACGGCAGCAACTGAAGGTTGTTTTCAGAGCCGCTTAGAGCTTGTTGTTCGATCACTTTAACTTTGCCATCGTCATCGACATCAACCTGCACGCACGCACCTTCGCGGACTTTGCCTGTGAGGATCTCTTCTGCAAGAGAATCTTCAAGCAAGCGCATAATCGCCCGACGTAATGGACGCGCACCGTAGCTGGGGTTATAGCCTTCTTGGACAAGTAAATCCTTGAAGCGCTCAGTGACGGTGAGGACGATATCCTTAGCAAGCATCCGTTTGAAGAACTCGTTGAGCATGAGATCGGCGATCTCTTTGACTTCGGGCTTGGTCAACTGACGGAAGACGATGATTTCGTCTAGACGGTTGAGAAACTCTGGTCGGAAGTATTGCTTTAACTCTTCGTTAACTAGCGATCGGATGCGGGTATACAAGCCATCTTCTTGGTTAGCTGCGAAGTCAAAGCCAAGTCCACCGCCGCCTTTTTCGATTACCTTCGATCCAACGTTAGAGGTCATGATCAACAAGGTGTTTTTGAAGTCAACGGTACGACCCTTAGAATCGGTCAAGCGACCATCTTCTAATACTTGCAATAGCAAGTTAAAGACATCAGGGTGGGCTTTTTCGATTTCGTCAAATAATATGACGGTGTAAGGCTTGCGTCGGACAGCTTCGGTAAGTTGACCGCCTTCGTTGTAGCCGACATAGCCAGGGGGCGAACCGATTAACTTGGAGACGGTGTGGCGCTCCATGTATTCCGACATGTCGAGACGGATCATCGCATCTTCAGAGCCGAAGAAGTAAGCGGCGAGCGCTTTGGTTAGCTCAGTTTTACCAACGCCTGTGGGGCCTGAGAAAATAAAGCTGGCGATCGGGCGATCGGGACTCTTGAGTCCGACACGGGCGCGGCGAATGGCACGAGAAATCGCTTTCACGGCTTCATCCTGACCAATGACGCGACCATGTAGGGTTTCTTCCATCTGCATCAGCTTGACTGATTCAGACTCAGTAATCTTGAGGACAGGTACGCCAGTCCAAGAACTGACGATATAGGCAATGTCTTCTTCGGTTACATGAATTTCAGGAGCGTTCTCGTCTGGGGCTTCCGCCTTTTTGGTTTGACTGAGGGCGCGAATTTGTTGCTTGAGATCGATTTCTTTGTCGCGCAATTCCGCAGCTTTATCGAAGTCTTGCTTGCGAACTGCCTCGTCTTTAGCTTTGAGGGCTAGACGCAATTCTTTGTCAAGTTCTTTGGCGGCAGGAGGTAGCTGCGAGTTGATCAATCGCACGCGAGAACCAGCTTCATCCATTAAATCGATCGCTTTGTCGGGCAAGAAGCGATCGCTGATATAGCGATCGGCTAATGTTGCAGCGGCAACTAGGGCTTCGTCATCGATCTTAAGTTTGTGGTGTTCTTCGTAACGCTGACGTAAACCGATCAAGATTTCGATGGTTTCTTCAACACTAGGCTCACCGACCATGACGGGTTGGAAACGGCGCTCTAGGGCGGCATCGCGCTCGATATGTTTACGATATTCATCGAGGGTGGTTGCACCGATACATTGCAATTCGCCACGGGCAAGAGCGGGCTTGAGAATATTAGCAGCGTCGATCGCACCTTCAGCAGCACCAGCACCGATCAAGGTGTGGACTTCATCGATTACCAAGATCACATTGCCAGCCGTGCGAATTTCTTCCATGATCTTCTTGAGTCGTTCCTCAAATTCACCACGATATTTTGTGCCAGCGACTAACAAACCTATATCTAAGGTGACAACCCGCTTTTCTTGCAAAATATCAGGAATGTCATTGTTAGTAATGCGCTGAGCTAGTCCTTCCGCGATCGCGGTTTTACCCACACCCGGCTCGCCGATCAAAACAGGATTATTTTTAGTACGGCGACCGAGAATTTGGATTACTCGTTCAATTTCTTTTTCACGACCCACAACTGGGTCAAGTTTGCCATCTTGGGCTAACTGGGTCAGATTTGAGCCAAACTCGTCAAGGGTAGGCGTTTTGGTACGTCCACCGCTACCGCCACCTGCGGAGACTTCGGCAGTCTCGCCCAACATGCGAATTACTTGGGTACGGACTTTGGATAAATCTACGCCCAAATTTTCTAAAACTCTAGCAGCCACACCCTCGCCTTCGCGAATTAGTCCTAGCAATAGATGCTCAGTACCGATGTAGTTATGCCCCAACTGGCGAGCTTCTTCTAACGACAACTCTAGGACTCTTTTGGCGCGAGGTGTGAAAGGGATTTCAACTGCGACAAAACCAGAG